>JAFOIS010000156.1 GCA_017420605.1 Lachnospiraceae bacterium
GCCAGTATTACGGATCGGAGCAGCCGTTCCGGATCGGCGAAGGCCTCAAGGCGCTGTTCTTCATGATCCTGGGGTGCCTGAGCAAGGCGGTGTATTTCCCGCTGCTGTTCCTTACGATCCTTGTCCCGAAGGAGCGTTTCCCGGGGAAGGGAAAGAAGCGGCTGTGGCGCGTTCTCGTGCTCCTTGCCATGGGGCTTCTCGTCGTATCCTTCCTCCTGCCGTTCCTTTCGAGCGCGCAGGCCGGCGACGCGCGCGGCGGCAGCGACGTCAACGCGGCGATGCAGATCCGGTACATCTTCGGGAACCCGCTCGCCTATACGAAAACGCTCCTCGGATATCTGTGGAATTATCTGTCGGTCTGGGAGTCCTGCGGCTATATCGGCAATTATGCGTATCTGGGCATCATGTCGGGATCGATCCTGCTTACGGCGGTACTCGCGGCGGCGTGCTTTGCGGAGCGCTATCCGGAAGAGATCGCGCATCTGCATCTCCATCAGGGGATCGCGCTCTTTGTATCGTTCGGCACGATCTGCCTTGTGGCGACGGCGCTCTATATTTCCTTTACGCCGGTCGGCGCGGACACGATCAACGGCTGCCAGGGCAGATATATCACGCCTGTCCTGTTCCCGCTTCTTTCGTTCCTGCACTTCCGCGGGAGCAATGAACGGATCGACAGGAGAGTCTTCAACGGGCTCGTTCTCGGCGTTTTTACGGCTTATAACTACTACGGTCTTTTTGAGATCGCGCTTCGCTATATGCAGTGACGGGAGCAGGATGCGATGAAGATACTTATGGTTTGCCAGCACTTCTATCCGGAGCAGTTCCGGATCAATGACATCTGCTTCGAACTGGCGTTGCGCGGACATGAAGTGACGGTCCTGACCGGGCTTCCCAATTATCCGGAAGGCCGCGTCTTTCCGGGATATCACGCGAAGGCAAAGCGGGACGAGACGGTCCGCGGCGTCCGGATCATCCGCACCTTCCTTATCGGACAGGGCACGAACGTGCTGACGCTCGGCCTCAATTATCTGACCTTTATCATTTCGTCCGTCCTGAAGGCAAAAAGACTTGCCGGGCCGTTCGACCTGGTCTATTCCTATCAGCTTTCCCCCATCAGCATGGTGTGGCCGGCGATCACCGTGAAAAAGAGATTCGGGATCCCGCTCATTCTCCACTGTCTCGACCAGTGGCCCGTATCGCTGACGGCAGGACCGTTCCGGAAGGACACGGCGGTCTACCGCTGGTTCGAAAAGATCAGCATCAGGACCTACCGGGCGGCCGACGTGATCCTGCTCAGTTCCCGTTCGTTCCGGAAGTATTTTGAGACAGAGCTCGGGATCACGGCGGAAGAGAAGGGGCTGATCTACTATCCGTCCTACGCGGAATCGGATTACGATAACGTCGGGTCGGAAGACAACGGCGTCTTCGACCTTGTCTTTGCGGGCAACATCGGGCCGGCGCAGAGCGTGGAGACGATCATCGAGTGCGCCGGGTACCTCAGGGAGCGCCGGGATATTCATTTCCACATCGTAGGCGACGGCTTAAGCTGCGCAAAGTGCAGGAAACTTGCCGAGGAAATGCAGCTTACCAACGTGACGTTTCACGGTTTCCATCCGGTGTCCGACATGCCGGCCTATTACCGGCTGGCCGACGCGTT
Source organism: Lachnospiraceae bacterium (assembly GCA_017420605.1). Lineage (GTDB taxonomy): Bacteria > Bacillota > Clostridia > Lachnospirales > Lachnospiraceae > Chordicoccus. The sequence continues at coordinate 1,658 of JAFOIS010000156.1, forward strand.
CCTGATCACGATGGTGGACAATGAAGTCGTCAACAGTACGCTCCCCGCAAAGATCCAGTCCTATATGCTCGCGGGCAAACCGATTTTCGGGGCGATCGGCGGGGAAGTAGCGGACGTGGTGAAGGAAGCGGGCTGCGGACTGTGTACGGGCGCCTACGACGCGAAGGGGCTGGCGGACCTTATTGCTTCGCGCTCCGGCGACGCTTCTTCGCTGAAAGAAATGGGAGAAAAGGGACGCGCGTATTATCTGCGCCATTTTGAAAAAGAGACCTGCATCCGCGCCCTGGAGGAGATCTTTGCGTCGGCCGCTGCAGAGAAAACGGCCGCGGAGGAGGCAAAATGAGGAAAACACAGCCTGCGCGCTCCGGTTTCTGGATGCTCCTCTTTTTCTCGGTACTCTTCGGGCTTCTTCTGGAGGCTGCGCAGGTCCGGAATACGCCGTACCGTAAGACATGGGATCTGCCGGAGCACTGGATCAGGCTGAACCAGGCGTCGGTCCGCACCGTGGAATATGAGATCGCAGATGGCGTCTATACGCCTTCCGGCAATGATCCGAAGCTGATCATCGATACGGAGGGTCTGAACGTAAGGACGATCCGGATCTTTCTGGAAGAACCCTTCGATACGGATACCGAATGCCAGGTCTATTACTCGAATGAGGAGGAGTCCTTCTATCCGGACCGGATCGAAAGACTTGTGTTCCGGGCCGGCGAAAAAAGCGGGATGGCCTGCATTCCCGGCGATTACGGCTATATCCGGATCGATATCGACGAGTCGTTCACGCTGGATAAGATACTGGTCTCGGAAGAATACCCGATCGAGACCGGCCGTACGAGAGTACGGTACCGTTTTCTGAACGCCCTGCTGTGGGCTCTGTGCGCGTTTTTCATCGGAAACGGGATCCGGAAGCGGGAGACCTTCCGGAATCTTGCCAAGACGGTTCGGACGCGGATCCGAAAGCGGAAGAAAAAGCCGGGGACGGCGGTGCTGATCGCGGTCCTGTGCGCC
>JAFOIS010000157.1 GCA_017420605.1 Lachnospiraceae bacterium
AACAGCGATGAATCTTAGTCCGTGGCTTCTTCTTTTCGTGGCGTCCACGACGATCGCTTCCTTCGCCCAGGTCCTGCTGAAAAAGAGCGCGAAGATAAAATACGCTTCCCGGATCCGGGAGTATCTCAACTGGTACGTGGTCTGCGGATACGGCCTCATGTTCCTCGGCATGCTGCTCAACGTTTTCGGCTACCGCCATGTGGAATACCGGAACGGCTCGGTCGTGGAATCCATCGGCTTTATCTACGTGATGATCCTGAGCCGCATCTTCTTCGGGGAGAAGATCACGAAGCGCAAGGTCATCGGAAACGCGATCATCATCGCCGGGATCGTCATTTTCTATTTCCTGTGACGCGCACGGCGCGGGAAGCGCGCCGGGACGGAGCGGACCATCTTTTTCTTTGTTCATTTCCGCTGATATGGGTGGAAATGGCAAAGGTTTTCAAGTATAATGACGATGAATCATTATAAGTTATAATGGAGGCATTTGTGGCAGACGATTTCGGACGAGAGCTGGGAGAGCAGATCAAGGGGTTTGTCGACAGCGCGCTCGGCTCCAGAAACTTTCAGAAACTGAATAAGGAGATCGACGATCTGCTTCGCTCGGTGGAAAACCAGCGGAAAGCAGGTTCTTCGTCGTCTTCGGCAAATACGTCCTATCAGGACCGTCCGCAGCGGTCGACGACGTATCAGGGACAGACGCGCTACCAGAATCCGTATACCGGATATCAGCGTACGCAGCAGAATGCGCAGCAGGCCGCGAAAGCCGGACGGGCGGCCTATAACTCCCGTCAGCAGGAAATGATGTACGGCCAGCGGGCCTCCAATCCCGCACAGGCGCACCAGGCGCAGGCCAGGGCGCAGCAGGCCAGAGCGGAGGCGGCCGCCAGGGCGGCGAAACAGGCGGAAGAGGACAAACTCTTCGCCAGACCCGAAAACGACGGCCTCGCCACCGGGATGACGGTGACCGGCATCATCGGCCTTGCGATCTTCCTTCGCGTCTTTGTCGGCAACCTGATCGGCGGGGGAAGCGGCGCGGCTCTGGCAATGGTCTTCTCCGCGCTCATGATGGCCGTGTCCGGAGGGCTGATGCTGTTCGGCCGGACGCGGAGGCTCCGCGCGAAGCGGTTCCGCACATATGTGAGTATTCTGAAGAAGAAACTCTACGCGACGGTCAGTGATCTCGGCAAGGCGGTCGGGAAGAGCGACGACTTTGTAAGGAAGGAGCTGCATTCCCTGATCGACTCCCACAAGTTCAAGCAGGGTCACCTCGACGATTCCGAAACGACGATGATCGCGTCCGACGCGCTCTATGAGCAGTACCGTATCACGCAGCGCCGGGCGGATGAGCTCCGGCGGGAGAAGGAGCGGATCGAGAAGGAGATGGGGACCGTCTCCGCCGAAGTCCGCGAAGTCCTTGACAAGGGCAATGAATACGTCCAGAAGATCCGTGAGACGAACGACGCCCTGCCGGATCCGGATATCACCTCCAAGCTGAACCGCCTGGAGATGATCATTACCAAGATCTTCGCACGGGTAAAAGAGGCGCCGGAAGAGGCCAGAAATCTCAGCCAGTTCATGGATTACTATCTGCCCACGACCTGGAAGCTCGTTTCCGCTTACCGGGAGATGGAAGAAATGCCGGTCCAGGGCGAGAACATACTGAGCGCGAAGGAAGAGATCCGGAATTCGCTCGATACCATCAACGACGCGTATGAAACGCTGCTTGACGGTATGTTTAAGGATAAGGCGTGGGATGTATCCACGGATATCAGCGTCATGAAGTCCATGATGAAGCAGGACGGCCTGACGGGAAGCGATTTTAAAACACAGAGTGCCGGCAGCACACCCATGGGAGCTGCCATGGCGCAGGTTGCACAGGAGGAGAAATAAAATGACAAACGAAATGAGCGGTGCGGCCCAGGCGGCCCAGGCAGCGGTAGACGAAGCGAACGCGATGGCGCAGAGCGCAGCGGCCGGCCTTAACAGCGCGATCCAGCTGGAGTTCGGTGCAAAGGCGCCGGAAGCTCCGAAGATGGATTTTTCCGCCGGTTATGAGGAAGTCGCGAAGCCGGAAGAAAACGTACTTTCCGAAGCCGAGAAAAAGCAGGTAGAGGCGTTTTCCAAGCAGATCGACCTCTCCAACACCACGGCGATCATGGAATACGGCAGCGGCGTACAGAAAAAGATGGCGGACTTCTCCGACGCGGCCCTGGCCAACGTCCGTACGAAGGACCTCGGCGAAGTCGGCAGCATGCTGACCGGCGTCGTGACCGAACTGAAGCATTTCGACGACGAAGAGGACAAGGGATTCCTCGGCGGCCTCTTCAAGAAACCGGTCCGCAAGGCGGAGGAGATGAAGGCCCGCTACGATAAGGCCGAAGTCAACGTCAACAAGGTCGCCGAAGCCCTGAAGACGCACCAGGTACAGCTCATGAAGGACGTCGCCATGCTCGACAAGATGTATGACGCGAACCTTGACTATTATAAAGAACTCACCATGTACATCATGGCGGGCAAGCAGAAGCTCGCCGACGTCAAGGCGAACCAGCTGCCGGCGCTCGAAGCGCAGGCGAGATCCTCGGGACTGCCGGAAGACGCGCAGCGCGCGAAGGACCTGCTGGATCAGTGCAACCGTTTCGAGAAGAAGATCTACGACCTGGAGCTCACCCGTCAGATCTCCATCCAGACGGCGCCGCAGATCCGCATGATCCAGAGCAACGACACCATGATGGCGGAGAAGATCCAGTCCACCATCGTCAACACCATCCCGCTCTGGAAGAACCAGATGGTGCTCACGCTCGGCATCGAGAACTCCAGCAAGGCGGCAAAGGCGCAGGCGGAAGTCACGGAAATGACCAACAAGCTCCTGCAGGGCAACGCCGATAAGCTGAAGATGGCCACGATCGAGACCGCGAAGGCTTCCGAGCGCGGCATCGTCGATATCGAGACCCTCAAGCACACGAACGAATCCCTGATCTCCACGCTCGACGAAGTCGTGAAGATCCAGGACGAAGGCAGACAGAAACGCGCCGAGGCCGAAGTCGAGCTGCGCCGCATGGAAGCGGAACTCAAGGAGAAGCTCCTTTCGATCTCGGAGAGAGAAACAAAAAGATAATGAATCGGAGGAACAGACATGGCGAAGGAACTGGCAAAAACATATGACCCGAAGGGGCTGGAAGACCGGCTGTATCAGAAGTGGCTTGATAAGGGGTACTTCCATGCGGATGTAGATCCGGCCAAAAAGCCTTTTACCATCGTCATGCCGCCGCCAAACATCACGGGCCAGCTGCACATGGGCCATGCCCTCGACAACACGCTGCAGGATATCCTGATCCGCTGGAAGCGCATGCAGGGATATGAGGCCCTCTGGCAGCCTGGAACGGACCATGCCGCGATCGCGACCGAAGTCAAGGTCATCAGCCACTTAAAAGAGCAGGGGATCGACAAGAACGAGATCGGCCGCGAGGCTTTCCTTGCGCACTGCTGGGACTGGCGTAAGGAATACGGCGGACGTATTATCCGTCAGCTCCACAAGATGGGCTCTTCGGCAGACTGGGACCGCGAGCGCTTCACGATGGACGAGGGCTGCTCGAAGGCCGTGCAGGAAGTCTTCCTGCGCCTTCATGACAAAGGCTATATTTATCGCGGCGCGAAGATCATCAACTGGTGTCCGGTCTGCAAGACTTCCATTTCCGACGCGGAAGTGGAGCACGTCGACATGGACGGCTTCTTCTGGCACATCCGTTATCCGATCGTGGGAGAGGAAGGCCGCTACGTCGAGATCGCGACGACGCGTCCGGAGACCATGCTCGGCGATACCGCCGTCGCGGTCAATCCGGAGGATGAGCGTTACAAAGATCTTGTCGGCAAGGAACTTGTCCTGCCCCTTACGGACCGCACGATCCCGGTGATCGCGGACGAGTACGTCGACAAAGATTTCGGGACCGGGTGTGTGAAGATCACGCCGGCGCACGACCCGAACGACTTCGAAGTCGGAAAACGCCACGGTCTTGCTCAAATCAATATCATGAACGACGACGCTACGATCAATGAACTCGGCGGGAAATACGCCGGGATGGACCGTTACGCGGCGCGGAAAGCCATGGTGGAGGATCTTGAAAAACTCGGCCTTCTGGTCAAGGTCGTTCCGCATCTGCACGCCGTCGGCCGGCATGACCGCTGCAAGACGGTCGTGGAGCCTCTTATCAAGCAGCAGTGGTTCGTCCGGATGGACGAACTCATCAAGCCCGCCTCCGACGCGGTGAGAAACGGCGATATCCGCCTGATCCCGAAGCGTATGGAGAAGCTGTATTTCAACTGGACCGACAACATCCGCGACTGGTGCATCAGCCGCCAGCTGTGGTGGGGACACCGTATCCCGGCCTGGTACTGCGACGGCTGCGGTGAGATGGTCGTGGCGGCGGAAGCACCCGCTGTCTGCCCGAAGTGCGGAAAGACGCATTTCCATCAGGACCCGGATACGCTGGATACCTGGTTCTCTTCGGCACTGTGGCCGTTCTCGACACTCGGCTGGCCGGAAGAAACGCCGGAACTGAAGTATTTCTATCCGACGGACGTGCTCGTGACCGGGTACGACATCATTTTCTTCTGGGTCATCCGCATGGTCTTCTCGGGCCTCGAGCATATGGGAAAGATCCCGTTCCACACGGTGCTGTTCCACGGCCTGATCCGCGATTCACAGGGCCGGAAAATGAGCAAGTCGCTCGGCAACGGCATCGACCCGCTCGAAGTGATCGACCAGTACGGCGCGGACGCGCTTCGGCTCACGCTCGTGACCGGCAACGCGCCGGGCAACGACATGCGCTTCTACTGGGAGCAGGTCGAAGCCAGCCGGAATTTCGCGAATAAGATCTGGAACGCGAGCCGCTTCATCATGATGAATCTGCCGGAAGGCGAGATCGGAAAGCCGGAGGAAGCGCATCTCGAGATCGCGGACCGCTGGATCCTGTCGGCGCTCAATACGATCATCCGCGACGTGGAAGACAACATGGAACGCTATGAACTCGGCATCGCCGTGCAGAAGGTCCATGACTTCCTGTGGGACGAGTTCTGCGACTGGTATATCGAACTTGCGAAGCTCCGCCTGATGCGGAAGGACGAAGATCCGGAGAGCGCGAACGCGGCGCTCTGGACGCTGAAAGAAGTCCTCGGCACATCCATGAAGCTTCTGCATCCGTTCATGCCCTTCGTTTCCGAAGAGATCTACTGCACACTGTATCCGGAAGCGGATACCGTGATGACGGCCGCATGGCCCGTTGAGGATCCTGCCCGCTCCTTCCCGGAGGACGAGAAAGAGATCGAACTCTACAAGGAACTCGTGCGCGGCGTGCGCGCGCTCCGCGCGGAGCGGGGCGTTCCGCACGGACGGAAAACGACCCTTCATATCGTGGGCAAGGACGCGGAGGCAAATGAAGAACTCCGCATTCTGCAGCGGTCGCTCCGGGATATGGGACGCCTGCTTGCCGCAACGGAAGTGACGATCGAAGATTCGAAGGACGCGATCCCGCAGGACGCGCTGCCGATCGTCTGCTCGAAAATGACCGCGTACGTGCCGCTGAGCGAGATCGTGGATAAAGAGGCCGAGATCGCGCGCCTTACCGCGGAAAGAGAAAAGGCTGTCTCCGAACTGAAGCGTGCCGAAGGGATGCTCGCGAATCCGAACTTCGTAAACCGCGCGCCGGCCGCGAAGGTCGAAGCAGAGAAAGAAAAAGTCGTGAAGTACAGGGCCATGCTGCAGGAGATCGATTCGCAGCTGCAGGCCTTTGCATAACATGGGAACCGGAACTGAAGAAGCATATCAGGCGGCGGTAGCCGATATCGAAGGCATCGTCCGCTTCACGTCGAAGAACGCGCTTTCCCACACGGTCCGCGCAATGGAGTACCTTGGCGGTCCCGAAGGCGCGTTTTCGGTATTGCACGTGGCGGGGACAAACGGGAAAGGAAGCTGCTGCGCTTATCTCGAAGCGGTCCTTCGCGCCGGCGGATACCGGACGGGACTGTTTACCTCGCCGCATCTTGTGGATACGAGGGAACGGTTCCGCGTGAACGGGGAGATCGTTTCGGAAGAGACGTTCCTTGACGCGTACAGGACGGTGAAGGACGCCGCCGGGAAGCTCGCCGCGGAAGGGGAAACCTATCCGACGTATTTTGAATTCCTGTTTCTCATGAGCCTCGTCATCTTCCGGAAAGCGGGCGTTGACGTTGCAGTCATGGAAACGGGACTCGGCGGACGGCTCGACGCGACGAACGTCCTTCGGCCGCTCGTATCCGTCATCACTTCGGTGAGCCTTGACCACATGCAGTATCTGGGAGATACGGTCGAAGCGATCGCCGCGGAAAAGGCAGGCATCATCAAGGAAGGCGTGCCGGTCGTCTTTGACGATACGGACGAGCGGGTATGCGGCGTGATCCGCCGGAAAGCGGAAGAGATGCACGCGCCCGTAAAAGGACTCTCGGAAGCGGGAGCTTTATCCGCCCCGGACGGCGATATGCTCACGGTGAAGATCCCGGGGACGCCGTTTGCCGAAAACGGCCTCCGGCTTCGTACGAAGGCGGCCTACCAGGCGGATAACGCCGTTCTTGCCTTTATGGCGCTTGCCTTTTTGCAGGATGCTTTTCCCGTTCCGGAAGAAGCGGTCCGCAAAGGTTTCGGCTCGATGCGCTGGGACGGAAGAATGCAGGAGCTGCCCGGCCGTATCTTTCTGGACGGCGCGCACAATGAAGGCGGCATCCGGGCTTTTGCCGGGGCGGCGGAAGCTGCCGCGCAGGGGAGAGACGTAACGCTCCTGTTTGCCGCCATGAAGGATAAGGACTACGGGACGATGATCCGGTATCTTTGCGGCCGGCTTCATCCGAAGACGGTGGTCGCAACGGAGACCGGGTCGGCGCGCTCGCTTCCCGCGGACACGCTGGCGGGCCTTTTTGCGGAAGCCGGCGCTCCGGCCGCTGCGGTCCCGGATATGAAAGAGGCGTTTGCATACGCGAAAACCATACAGGGAGACGGCGTTCTTTTTGTCGTCGGGAGCCTGTATCTGATCGGAGGAATCCTGAAGCTTTATGATCAACTATGACGAGGAGATCAAGAAATTCAAACCGAGCCTTGACGTGGATGAAGCCGAAGGCGCCATTTATCAGCGCGATCTGACGGACGTGATCGATATCCTCAAGGAAATGCTCGAAGAGACCAGCGGAAACGAGAGGACGCGCTGAAATGTTCTGTATGAAATGCGGCGCGCCGCTTTCGGATTCCGCCTACTGTCCTGCCTGCGGCTGTGACGTATCCGTCCAGAAGCAGGCTATCGTGCTGTCCGGGCTGTATTATAACCAGGGACTGGAAAAGGCGCAGATCCGCGACCTTTCCGGCGCGATCGACCAGCTGAGGCGGAGCCTGAAATTCAATAAGCTGAATATCGAAGCAAGGAACCTTCTGGGACTGGTGTACTTCGAGACCGGCGAAGTCGTCGCCGCGCTCTCGGAGTGGGTCATCAGCAAAAACTTCCAGCCGGAAGAAAACCTTGCTTCTTACTATATTTCGAACCTGCAGAAGGACGCGAGCCGGCTCGAGGTCATCAACCGTACGATCAAGAAATTCAACATCGCGCTGAAGAACTGCCGCGAAGGGCATGAAGACGTCGCGAAGATCCAGCTGCAGAAGCTGCTGGGGGAAAACCCCAAGCTGATCAAGGGCTATCACCTTCTTGCCCTCCTGTACCTCCGGGAGGAAGAGTATGAGCGGGCGCGGAAGCTCCTGCTCCGCGCGCTCCGGATCGACCGGACCAATACCACGACGCTCCGGTATATCCGGGAAGTGGACGAGATGACCCATAAGACGACGAGCCTCGACCAGCACCGGGACCTGATCCCGCTGCCGGGCCGCGAGCGGAAAGGGGAGGTCCAGCTCCTTCCGATCTCCGACGAGGGGACCGTGGAGCTTCCGCCGTACCGGGAAACGCCCGTTTCGGCGACTGTGCTTTCCGCAATCGCGGGGCTGCTTCTCGGAGCGGCGCTCGTGGCGCTCCTTGTTCTTCCGGCCGCAACATCCGCAAAGGTCCGGGAGTTCAACAAGGAAAAGCTGGCCCTTACGCAGGAGATCGCCGCGCTGACCGAACAGGCGGCGGAACTGCAGGGCGAGATCGACGGCCAGAAAAATACCGTGGATACCGCCGAAGAAAAGATCAGCGAAGCGAACGGGAGAGCGGACAGCTATGTCCAGCTGGCCTCTGCCGCGGTCGCGTACGGGGATGAAGAATACAATCTGGCCGCCGCGCGGCTTATCGAGATCGACCCGGAAATCCTGAATGAGGAAGCCCGCGCGGTCTACGACGAAATGGCGGCGGAACTGGAGGAAGAAATGTACGCAGCCCTGGTCGATACCGGCGTCACGGCATTTGACGCGGCGGAGTACGAGAGAGCGGTGCACTATCTCGAGAAAGCCAAAGAGGTCGAAGAAGAGGATTACGTGGTGCTCAATCACCTTGCGCATTCCTACCGGTATCTCGGAGACGCGAACAGGGCGGACGAGAACTTCCGGAAGATCATCGAGACCTGGCCGGATTCGGAATGGGCGGCGGCCGCGTCGCAGTATCTGGGCACCACGCAGGCGCAGGAAGGGACGATCCCCTCGGAGAACCTTGTGACGGTGCCGGCGGAGGGCAGTGTATGAGCGGAAACAGACTGCCGGTCCGGGAGCTTACGGGCATCCTGAAGGCCGGCGGCATTTTTCTGGAAGAACCGATGGCACGTCATACGAGCTTCCGGATCGGCGGTCCGGCGGCCGTTTTCGCCGAGCCGGCCGGAGAAGAGGAAGCGGCGGCGCTCCTTGCTTTCCTGTGCGGAGAGAAGATCCCGCATATCGTCGTCGGCAACGGGTCGAACCTTCTGGTCTCCGACGAAGGCTATGACGGCGTGGTCGTACATTTCGGGAAGAATATGGGTTTGCTCGCCGAAACGGACGACGGCTTCCGTGCCGGGGCGGGCTTCATGCTTTCCGCGCTTTCCCGCGCCGCGCAGGTCCGCGGCCTTGCGGGCCTTGCTTTTGCGTCCGGGATCCCGGGAAGCTTCGGCGGCGCCTGCATCATGAACGCCGGCGCATACGGCGGTGAAATGAAAGACGTCCTGACGTGCGTTTCCGTGATCGGCAGTGACGGGAACGTCCGGGAACTTGCCGGGGAGGAAATGGCGCTTTCCTACCGGAACAGCCGGATGAAGAAAGAAGGATATACCGTTCTTTCCGGTACCGTGCGCCTTACCGCCGGCGATGCGGAGGAGATCGCGAAGGAAATGGAAGAGCTTGCCGAAAAACGCAGGGAAAAGCAGCCTCTAAGCCTCCCGTCCGCCGGCAGTACGTTCAAACGGCCGGAAGGCTACTTCGCCGGGAAACTCATTTCGGACGCGGCTCTTAAGGGCGCGCGCATCGGAGGCGCGTCGGTCTCCACGCTGCATGCCGGTTTCATCGTGAACGACGGGGAGGCTTCGGCGGAGGACGTGCGCTCTCTCATTGCTATGGTGCAGGCACGCGTCTTCGAAATGTCCGGCGTTCTTCTGGAACCGGAAGTCGAATTTCTCGGGAACTTCCGTACGCCGCTTATGGAGATCCGGAAATGAGGCTCCTCATCGTGACCGGCATGTCCGGCGCCGGCAAGAGTACCGTGCTGCATTCCCTGGAGGATGCGGGCTGGTTCTGCGCGGACAATCTTCCCGTCCCGCTGCTCGGCACCTTTCTGACCCTTCTTCGGGAAGGCGGCAGCCATGACCGGGTCGCCGTCGGGATCGACGTCCGCAGCGGGGAACTCCCGGAACACATCGGTACGGCGCTCACCGCCGCCCGCGCCGAGGGCATACGCTGCGAGGTGCTCTTCCTCGACGCTTCCGATGAAAGCCTTATCAAACGTTATAAAGAGACCCGCCGTACCCATCCGCTGGCCGGACAGGGACGGATCGAGGACGGCATCCGTCTGGAACGGGCGCGCATGGATACGCTCCGTACGGAGGCGGATTACTGTATCGATACGAGCAATTTCCTTGTCCGTGACCTCGTGGCGGAGACTGACCGTCTGTTCACGGAAAATGCGGCGGACGCCTTCTTTGTGACGGTGCTGTCCTTCGGGTTCAAATACGGTATCCCGCGTGACGCGGACCTCGTCTTCGACGTCCGTTTCCTGCCGAATCCCTACTATGTGGAAGGGCTGCGGAGCCTTACCGGCAGGGACGGAGAGATCGTATCGTTCCTGAACGGATATCCGGAGACCGGACAGTTTCTTGCAAAACTCCGGGATCTTATCCGTTTTCTGATCCCATACTACCGGAAAGAGGGAAAACGCCGTCTTGTGATCGCGATGGGCTGCACCGGCGGAAGGCACCGGTCCGTCATGTGCGCCGAGGCCCTTATGGAAAGCCTCAAGCATGATGCGTCGCTTCGGTGCCATATCGATCATCGGGATCTTATGCTCGATCCCTCCCTGAAACGGTAAAGCAATGGCAAAGACATACGCGGATACGGTAAAAGAGGAACTCCTCGGCGTGACGGGGAGCGGCGATCACTGCCGTCTTACGGAAGCGGGCGCGATCATCCGCATGACCGGCGCAAAAGACGCGTCGGACCCCGGAAGCCTTATCGTTTCCGAGAACGGGGCGGCCGTAAGAAAAGTCTTTACTTTGTTAACGAAAGCATTTAATATAAATGTGGTTCTTTCTGAGAGGCCGGGAACGAGACGCGGACGTCCCGTTACGTCTCTTTCGGTACCTGATCCGAAGGAATTCCGGAAAGTTACGCAGGCAGTCCGCCGGTATGAAAAGCCGGTCCGTGACTGCTGTATACGCGCATACCTGCGCGGAGCCTTTCTGGCGTGCGGAACCGTGAGCGACCCGGAAAAATCCTACCGTCTCGAGTTTATCACGACGGACGGGAACGCGGAAACGCTCATGGAATACCTTGCCGCATCGGGCCTGGAAGCAAAGTGCGCCCGGCGGCGCGGAAATATGATCGTATATCTGCAGGACGCGGCCGGTGTCGCCGATATGCTCGGCGTGCTCGGCGCGAAGCGGATGTATCTTGAACTGGAGAATACCCGGGTCATACGGGAAGTGCGCGGCGGCATCAACCGCAAGCTGAACTGTGAAACGGCAAATATCCGGAAGACCGTAGGCGCAAGCATACGGCAGGCTGAGGAGATCCGGCTGATCGATGAAACGGTCGGCATCGGTTCGCTGCCGCCGTCGCTTGCGGAAATGGCAAATCTTCGTATGCAATATCCGGACGAGTCCCTGACAGAGCTGGGCCTTCGGGCGCATCCTCCGGTCGGGCGGTCCGGCGTTAACCACCGGCTCCGGCGTATCAGTGAGATCGCCGATGGTCTCAGGGGGCAGACAGCCCGGCAGTCCGGAGTTTCGGCGGAAGGGAAAGGGGTAATTGAATGATCAGAAAAGAAATGAACGCTAATCTGGCAGAGAAGAGCGTACAGCATCCGGTAGCCATGTTCGTGCAGGTCGCGAACCAGTTTGACTGCAGGATCTACGTCGAGACGGAAACTGCCCGGATCAACGCGAAGAGCATTCTCGGCATGATGACGCTGGGAATGGACGGCGAACGCAGGATCACGATCTCTGCGGACGGACCGGATGAAAAGGAAGCGATGGAGCGGCTTGAGGAGTTTCTTTCGACCGGAGCCTGAGGAGAGAGGACTATGTCCAAGTTTTTAAAGTTTATCGTTAATCTCTTCCTGATCGCCGCGATCCTCGTGGCGGCCGCGATCGTCGTGCCGCCGCTTTGCGGTATCGGAACGACGATCGTTGATTCACGTTCCATGGACACGAACCTGCCCATGGGCTCGGTCACGTATTCGAGGGAAGTCAGCTTTACGGACCTTGCCATCGACGACCGGATCCTTGTGGAGAGCAGCGCGTCTTCCTACGCATATAATATAGTAGGAACGGATTCCGCGAACGGGATCTTCACGGTACAGGACGCCGCCGATCCCTCGAAGGAGCAGCAGACGGTCCAGATCCTGAATACGGTTTCGAAAGCGGTCATTACGGTCCCGTATATCGGCTACGTCGTCTATGCGATGCACAGCATCGAAGGGATCATTATCCTCGGTCTTGCCGTGCTGCTTATGATCATCCTCTTCATTCTCTCGGAGCTTTGGAGAAACGATCCGGATGAAGACGAAGACGAGGAAGACGAAGAAGACGAGGAGGAAGAGGAAGACCGCCGCAGGAGCCGGAAGAACCGGATCCGCCGTACGCCCGAAGAGGCGCCGGCGCCCATGATGGACACGCTCGATCTGGAAGACGCCGTCGATATCCGTCCGTACATGCCGGATAGCCTCGTGGAAGAAACACCGGAACCGGAACGGGATGCCCGTTTCACGGATCATATCGAGACGCTGATCGATTCTGTGGGCGTGGGTGCTCCCCAGGCGGCACAGGCTGCGCAGACGGCTGAACTTGTCGCCGTTGACGCCGCGGATCCGGAAGCCATGACCGCGGAAGAAGAAGCGGCCGAGAACGCGGAGGAAGGCGTACCGGAAGAAGACGCCGAAGAAGAGTACGCGCCGGAAGAGGAAACCGCGGAAGAGGCGGAAGAATACGCAGAGGAAGAAGCTGCGGAAGAAACGGAAGAATACGTGCCGGAAGAAGCCGCGCCGGAAGAAGCCGCGCCGGAAGAAGCCGCGGAAGAAGCGGAAGAATACGCGCCGGAAGAAGCCGCGGAAGAAGCGGAAGAATACGCGCCGGAAGAAGCCGCGGAAGAAGCGGAAGAGTACGTACCGGAAGAAGCCGCGGAAGAAGCGGAAGAATACGCGTCGGAAGAGGCCGCGGAGGAAGCGGAGGAATCCGTGCCGGAAGAGACCGCCGGAGAGGCGGAGAATACGGAAGACGGACAGGAAAGCTCGCCGGAAGAGGCGCTCGAAGAAGATCTGACGGATTTTGAACGCGCGCTCCGTTCGGAAGCAGAACGCGCGCTTGCCGGAGAAGAGATCCCGGAAGAGACATCCGCCGCGACGGAAGAGGCGGAAGAGGCGGCAGAGGAAGTTTCCACAGAGGAAGCTGCCGCGGAGGATACGCCTGAAGAAGCGGAAGCGGCCGAAGAGGCGGAGGCGGCGCCGGCTGCCGGAGAAGACCGTTTTGTGACGGTCGTAGCGGCCGGGGAAGAAGCCACGACGCGTCTCGATATGGACGCGCTGCAGCGCGAACTCGAAGCGGCGCTCGGCGTCGGACTTACGGAAGCGGGAGCGGAAGGCAAGGCGGCGGACCAGGAGGAAGAACTCCTTGCCGGAGACGAAGCGGCGGAAGAAACGCCGGAACAGTTCCGGGCGATCTGGGAAGACGAAACGGCACAGAAGACCGAAGCGAAGGAAGACGCGCCGGAGGCGGAAGATACCGCGGCCGGGCAGGCGCTTCCGGAGGAGGAAGACTTCTACCTGGAAGAGGTCCCGGAGGGAGAACACAGCGATCCGTCCAACGGTTTCTTCCCGGTGAAGCGGCCGACGCTGGAGGAGATCGTATCGCGCGCCGAAGCGCTCGGCGGCAGCGGTAAGATCCGCAAAGATCCGGTGACGGGCCTGTCGATCGTGGATTACAGTGACATTCTTTGATTGTACTGAAAAAAATACAATTTTTTCCGGAAAAGACCCTTGCCTCGGCAGGGGTCTTTCCGTATAATACTGAATGCTGTGGCATGATAGCGATGAAGCGTGAGGTTGCCGCGGATCCGGACCACTGCCGATCCCACCCGACGGACGGGATGCAAGTACGGAGAAGCGGGTTTTCCGTGGAGCGAAAGTCATGTTGTAAGACTGACAACAGGTCACTGTACAGTTTAGCCGCCGGGCGGCGGCGATGTGTGTGGTCCGGAAGGACACACACGGAAGTGTGTACAGTCACCGCAATTCGCATGGCAAGCGAAGAGAGGAGACTTTTTTTATGGCAGAACAGGTTATGAGAATCATCCTGAAGGCGTATGATCATCAGCTCGTCGACGCGTCGGCAGCCAAGATCATCGACACCGTCAAGAAGAACGGCGCGCAGGTTTCCGGTCCGGTGCCGCTTCCGACGAAGAAGGAGGTCGTGACGATCCTCCGCGCGGTCCACAAGTACAAGGACTCCCGCGAACAGTTCGAACAGAGAACGCACAAGCGTCTGATCGACATCATCGCCCCGACCCAGAAGACGGTCAACGCGCTTTCACACCTTGAAATGCCCGCCGGCGTTTACGTCGACATCAAGATGAAAACAAAGTAACACTTAGAATGATTACACGCGCAGCACGGGAAGTGCGGCGCGGTAATCCGCTGTAAGGAGGAAAAGGAATGAAGAAAGCAATACTGGCGCGGAAGGTCGGTATGACCCAGATCTTCGATGAGAACGGCGCGCTCGTGCCGGTGACCGTGCTGAAGGCAGGTCCCTGCGTCGTAACACAGGTCAAGACAAAAGACAATGACGGCTATTCGGCGGTTCAGGTCGGTTTCGAAGAGATCCGCGAAAAGCTCGTGACGAAGCCGATGCAGGGCGTTTTCGCCAAGGCCGGCACGTCGAACAAGCGGTTCGTCCGCGAATTCCGGCTGGATGACGCGGAAAGCTATACGGTCGGACAGGAGATCAAAGCCGACGTCTTCGCGGCGGGCGACATGATCGACGTCACGGCGGTATCGAAGGGCAAAGGCTACCAGGGCGCGATCAAGCGTTACGGCCAGCACAGAGGCCCGATGGCACACGGCTCCAAGTTCCACAGACATCAGGGATCGAACGGTTCGTCCTCGGATCCGAGCCATGTCTTCAAGGGAAAAGGCATGCCCGGTCACATGGGCGCCGAGAAGATCACGGTCCAGAACCTTTCGGTCGTTCGTGTGGATGCGGAAGACGGTCTGATCCTCGTCAAGGGCGCGGTTCCCGGCCCGAAGAAGGGGCTCGTTACCGTGAAAAACGCTGTGAAGAAGGCGTAAGAAAGGGAGGAATGAGCAGATGGCAAACGTATCTGTTTATAATATGGAAGGTGCCGAAGTCGGAACGATGGAGCTTTCCGACGCGATCTTCGGTGTGGAAATCAAACCGCATCTTATTCACAGGGCTGTGATCCTTCATCTGGCGAATATGCGCCAGGGTACGCAGAAGTCCAAGGGCCGCAGCGAAGTCTCCGGCGGCGGCCGCAAGCCGTGGCGCCAGAAGGGCACCGGCCATGCGCGCCAGGGCTCGATCCGCGCGGCACAGTGGAAGGGCGGCGGAATGATCTTCCCGGTCTCTCCGCGTGACTACAGCTTCAAGATGAACCGCCGTGAAAAGAGGAGCGCCCTCCTTTCGGCGCTCACCGCGAAGGTGCAGGACGGCACGATCATCGTGGTCGACTCCCTTGCGCTCGAGAACGGCAAGACGAAGGAAATGGCAAAGGTCCTTGCGAACCTTAAAGCCGGCAAGTCCCTCATCGTGACCGAAGGAACGGATATGAACGTGGTGCTTGCGGCCCGGAACATTCCGGAAGTCAAGACCATCAACGCGGACCTTCTGAACACCTATGACGTTATGAACTACAGGAACCTGATCGTGACTCAGGATGCGGTCAGAAAGATCGAGGAGGTATACGCGTAATGGCAGCACTGGCATATTATGATGTGATCCTGCGCCCGGTCGTGACCGAGAAGAGCATGGCGATGATGGCTGAAAAGAAGTACACCTTCTACGTTCATCCGGATGCCAACAAGGCGCAGATCAAGGAAGCGGTCGAGAAGATGTTCGAAGGCACCAAGGTGAGCCGTGTCAATACGCTCAACATCGCCGGCAAGAAGAAAATGAGAGGCCGCACCGTAGGATATACCGCAGCGAAGAAAAAGGCGATCGTATTCCTTACGGAAGACAGCAAGGACATCGAGCTCTTCCAGGGGCTTTGATGATCCGGCCGAATATACGCAATGAAGCGTGAGAACAAATAAAGGAGTAGACAGATGGGAATCAAGACATATAAGCCGTATACACCTTCAAGACGGCAGATGACCGGCTCCGATTTCGCGGAGATCACGAAGAAGACGCCGGAAAAATCCCTGACCGAGCATCTTAAGAAGAACGCCGGCAGGAACAACCAGGGCAAGATCACTGTCCGCCATCACGGCGGCGGCGAGAAGAGACGCTACCGCATCATCGACTTCAAGCGCAATACCAAGGACGGTATGCCGGCGAAGGTCATGAGCATCGAATACGATCCGAACCGCACCGCGAACATCGCGCTGATCTGCTACACCGACGGTACGAAGTCCTACATCCTCGCGCCGAAGGGCCTTGCGGTCGGCATGGAAGTCGTCAGCGGCGCCGACGCCGAGATCCGCGTAGGCAACTGCCTGCCGCTCTCCAGCGTTCCGGTCGGTACCACAGTCCACAACGTCGAGCTGAATCCGGGCCGCGGCGGCCAGATGGTCCGCTCCGCAGGCAACGCCGCCCAGCTGATGGCGAAGGAAGGCAAATATGCGACCCTCCGCCTGCCGTCCGGCGAAATGCGCATGGTCCCGATCGAATGCCGCGCCACCATCGGTGAAGTCGGCAACGGCGAACACAACCTGATCAACATCGGCAGCGCCGGCCGCAAGCGCCACATGGGCATCCGCCCGACCGTCCGCGGTTCCGTCATGAACCCGAACGATCACCCGCACGGCGGCGGCGAAGGCAGAGCTCCGATCGGACGTCCGGGCCCGAGCACTCCGTGGGGCAAGCCGGCACTGGGCCTTAAGACCCGTAAGAAGAAGAAACAGTCCAACAAGCTGATCGTAAGACGCAGAGACGGCAGAGCGGCCGCGAAGTAAGGAGGGGATAAGATGTCACGTTCGTTAAAGAAGGGTCCGTTCGCGGACGAGAGCCTGCTGAAGAAGGTCAATGCGATGAACGCCTCCGGTGATAAGGCCGTTATCAAGACCTGGTCCCGCCGTTCCACGATCTTCCCGAGCTTCGTCGGTCATACCTTTGCGGTCCATGACGGCAGAAAGCATGTTCCGGTCTATGTAACGGAAGATATGGTCGGTCACAAACTCGGCGAATTCGTTGCGACGCGCACCTACCGCGGTCACGCCGGCAGCAAGGAAAGCCGCACGAAATAAGCGGGATAAGGATAAGATAAGGAGTCAAACATCATGGCAAAGGGACATAGATCTCAAATCAAGAGAGAGAGAAATGAACAGCGGGATGCGCGGCCGTCGGCAACACTTTCCTATGCCCGCATCTCCTCTACGAAGGCCTGCTTCGTACTGGATTCGATCCGCGGCAAGGGCGTTACGGAAGCGCTCGGCATCCTGACCTACAGCCCGCGGTATGCGTCCAGAGTAATCAAGAAACTGCTGGAATCCGCCATCGCGAACGCGGAGAACAACAACGGTATGAACCGGAACAATCTCTACGTCGCCGAATGCTACGCCGGCCAGGGACCGACGCTGAAGCGCATCCGGCCGAGAGCGCAGGGCCGCGCGTACCGGATCCTGCATCGGACCAGCAACATTACCGTCGTTCTGGATGAAAGGTAAGGAGGTTTTCGTATGGGACAGAAAGTCAATCCGCATGGCCTGAGGGTCGGTATCATCAAGGATTGGGATTCCAAATGGTACGCGGAAAAGGATTTCGCCGACTACCTCGTCGAGGACTATAAGATCCGCGAATTCCTCAAGAAGAAGCTTTACAGCGCCGGCGTTTCGAAGATCGAGATCGAACGCGCCGCGGACCGTGTCAAGGTCGTCGTTTACACCGCGAAGCCGGGTCTCGTGATCGGCAAGGGCGGCACCGAGATCGATCGCCTCAAGGCGGATCTTGGCAAGATGATCGGCAAGAAGGTCAGTGTTGACATTAAGGAAATCAAGCGTCCGGACCGGGATGCGCAGCTTGTGGCCGAGAACATCGCCCTGCAGCTGGAGAACCGCACCTCTTTCCGCCGCGCTATGAAGTCGGCCATGCAGCGCACGATGCGCTCCGGCGCTCTCGGCGTCAAGACGGCCGTCTCCGGACGTCTCGGCGGCGCGGATATCGCCCGTTCCGAGTTCTACAGCGAAGGTACGATCCCGCTGCAGACGCTGCGTGCAGACATCGACTACGGCTTTGCGGAAGCGGATACGCAGTACGGCAAGGTCGGCGTCAAGGCCTGGGTCTATAACGGAGAGGTCCTCCCGTCCAGGAAAAAGGAAGGCGGTGAAGCATAATGTTAATGCCGAAGAGAGTCAAACACCGTAAGCAGTTCCGCGGTTCCATGCGGGGCAAGGCCGGACGGGGCACGACCATCAGCAACGGCGAGTATGGCCTTGTATCGATGGATCCGTGCTGGATCAAGTCAAATCAGATCGAGGCAGCCCGTGTCGCCATGACGCGTTACATGAAGCGTGGCGGTAAGGTCTGGATCAAGATCTTCCCGGATAAGCCGGTCACGGCGAAGCCGGCCGAGACCCGAATGGGTTCCGGTAAGGGCGCTGTGGATTATTGGGTAGCCGTTGTCAAGCCGGGCCGCGTCCTCTTCGAGGTCGCCGGCGTACCGGAAAGCGATGCCAGAGAAGCTCTGCGTCTCGCAATGCACAAGCTGCCCTGCAAGTGCAAGATCGTCAGCAAGGCACAGTTGGAAGGCGGTGAAGAGGAGTGAAGAACGCAAAATACCTTGAAGATCTGAGAAGCAAATCCGCGTCGGAGCTTCATGCAGACCTTGTGGCTGCGAAGAAGGAGCTCTTCAACCTCCGCTTCCAGAATGCGACAAGTCAACTGGATAACACGGCAAGGATCCGTGAGGTCCGCAGAAACATCGCGCGCATTGAGACCATTATGGCCACCAAGGCCGATGCTTAAGGAGGCGTCCAACATGGCAGAGAGAAATTTAAGAAAAACGCGTGTCGGCAAAGTCGTCAGCGATAAAATGGACAAGACGATCGTCGTCGCCATCACGGACCACGTACAGCATCCGCTTTACAAGAAGATCGTGAAGAAGACGTACAAGCTGAAGGCGCACGATGAGAACAACGAGTGCGGCATCGGCGATACCGTAAAGGTCATGGAAACCAGACCGCTCTCGAAGGATAAGAGATGGCGTCTCGTATCCATCATTGAGAAGGCGAAGTAACGGAGGACACGGATATGATTCAGCAGGAAACAAGATTGAAGGTAGCCGACAACACCGGCGCGAAGGAAATCTTATGTATCCGCGTCTCGGGCGGCTCCAGAAGACGTTATGCGAACATCGGTGATACGATCATCGCGACCGTTAAGGATGCTACGCCGGGCGGCGCCGTGAAAAAGGGCGACGTTGTCAAGGCAGTCGTTGTTCGTTCCGTAAAGGGCGCGCGCCGCAAAGACGGTTCCTATATCCGCTTTGACGAGAACGCGGCCGTCATCATCAAGGATGACAATACGCCCCGCGGAACCCGTATTTTCGGGCCGGTAGCAAGAGAGCTTCGTGAAAAGCAGTTCATGAAGATCGTCTCCCTGGCTCCGGAAGTACTTTAAGGAGGTGCTTCATGAGAAAAATCAAAAAAGGCGACCAGGTGCGCGTGATCACCGGTAAGGATATCGGTAAGGAAGGCAAGGTCCTTTCGGTCAATGCCGAAAAGGATACGGTCATCGTCGAAGGCGCGAACATGATCAGCAAGCACGAAAAGCCCTCCGCAGCAAACCAGAATGGCGGCATCGTGCGCCGTGAAGCGCCGATCCACGTTTCGAATGTTATGTATCTTCACAAGGGGAAACCCACCAGGATCGGCTTCAAGGTCGTCGACGGCAAGAAGGTTCGCTTCGCCAAATCGACCGGAGAAGTGATCGATTAAGTAAGGAGGCAAAGTTTTGAGCAGACTGAGAGAGCAATACGATAATGAGATCGTAGAAGCCTTGACGAAAAAGTTCGAATACAAGAACGTCATGGAAGTCCCCAAGCTCGTGAAGATCGTTGTAAACATGGGTGTTGGTGAAGCCAGAGAAAACGCCAAGGTTCTGGAAGCGGCCGTGCACGACCTCGAGACCATTACCGGTCAGAAGGCGGTGCAGACGAAGGCAAAGAAGTCCATCGCGAACTTCAAGCTTCGTGAAGGCATGCCGATCGGATGCAAGGTCACCCTCCGCGGCGAAAAGATGTATGAATTTGCTGACCGCCTGATCAATCTTGCGCTTCCGCGCGTCCGCGACTTCCGCGGCGTCAACGCGAACGCGTTCGACGGCAGGGGCAATTACGCGCTCGGTATCAAAGAGCAGCTGATTTTCCCGGAGATCGAATACGACAAGATCGATAAGGTCAGAGGCATGGACATCATTTTCGTGACGACGGCGAAGACGGATGAAGAAGCAAGAGAACTGCTCCGTCTTATGGGAATGCCGTTTGTGAGATCATAAGGAGGAAGATCCATGGCGAAAACATCTCTTAAGAATAAGCAGCAGCGCACGCAGAAGTTCTCCACGAGAGAATACACCCGCTGCAGGATCTGCGGACGTCCGCATGCGTATCTCCGGAAATACGGTATCTGCCGTGTCTGCTTCCGCGAACTGGCTTACAAGGGCCAGATCCCGGGTGTCAGAAAGGCTTCCTGGTAAATCGTAAGAAAGGAGTAAGCACGAAATGGGTACAACGAATGATCCGATCGCGGATATGCTCACAAGGATCCGCAACGCACAGACGGCGAAGCATGATACCGTGGATATTCCTTCTTCGAAAATGAAGGTCGCCATCGCCGAGATCCTTTTTAAGGAAGGCTATATCCGCAAATATGAAATGGTCGACAACGGCGCTTTTCAGGATATCCGCATCACGCTGAAGTACGGCGCGGACAAGAATGAAAAGATCATCACCGGCCTGAAGCGCATCTCGAAGCCCGGCCTCCGCATCTATGCCGGCGTGGAAGATCTTCCGCGCGTGCTCGGCGGCCTCGGTATCGCGATCATTTCCACGAATCTGGGCGTCATGACCGACAAAGAGGCGAGAAAAGCCAAAGTCGGCGGTGAAGTCCTCGCATACATCTGGTAATCGGACGCGGCAGCGTCAAGAACTGAAAACAGAGAAGAGAAGGACTCTTCTCCGACAATCTAAGTCAGGAGGAAATCGAAATGTCACGAATCGGAAGAATGCCGGTCGTCATTCCTGCCGGTGTGAAGGCAGAGCTTGCCGACGGCAATAAGCTGACCGTGAAGGGACCGAAGGGCGAACTTACAAGGACGCTCCCGGCGGAAATGAGCATCGAGGTCAAGGACAATGAGATCGTCGTCTCGAGACCGAACGACCTGAAGCGCATCAAGGCGCTGCACGGCCTTACGAGATCGCTCATCCACAACATGGTCGTAGGCGTACACGAAGGCTTTAAGAAGACCCTTGAAGTCAACGGCGTAGGTTACAGAGCGCAGAAGCAGGGCAAGAAGCTCGTTCTTTCGCTCGGCTATTCGCACCCGGTGGAAATGGATGATCCGGAAGGCATCGAGACGGCCGTGGACGGCAATAAGATCATCATCTCCGGTATCAACAAGGAAAAGGTCGGCCAGTTCGCCGCCGAAGTCCGCGCGAAGCGCCCGCCGGAACCCTATAAGGGCAAGGGCATCAAGTATATCGACGAAGTCATCCGCCGTAAGGTCGGTAAGACCGGTAAGTAAAGAAAGGTGAGTGTTAAGGCATGATTAGAAAAGCATCCAGATCTGAGGCTCGTGCAAAGAAGCATGGACGTCTCCGCGGGCACCTTTCCGGAACGCCGGAACGTCCGAGGCTTGCGGTCTTCCGCAGCAACAAGCACATCTATGCGCAGGTGATCGACGATGAAGCCCGCAGAACGCTTGTTTCCGCTTCCACAGTGGAAAAAGCCATCGCGGCGGAAGTAGAGCACACGGATACGGTCGAAGCGGCGGCGAAGGTCGGCGAGATGATC
The DNA here is from genome assembly GCA_017420605.1 of Lachnospiraceae bacterium. GTDB lineage: Bacteria > Bacillota > Clostridia > Lachnospirales > Lachnospiraceae > Chordicoccus. The sequence continues at coordinate 21,858 of JAFOIS010000157.1, forward strand.
GGCAAGCGTGCGCTGGAAGCCGGTGTTACGGAAGTCGTTTTCGATCGGGGCGGTTTTGTCTATCACGGCAAGATCCAGGCTCTGGCAGACGCGGCGAGAGAAGCCGGTCTGACATTCTAAGCGGAAGGAGAAACATCCATGAGACCAGACAGCAACCCGAGAAGAAATTCGAGAGATAAAGAAAAAGAAGACAACGGCCTGGAAGACCGCGTCGTAACGATCAAGCGCGTTACCAAGGTCGTTAAGGGCGGACGCAACATGCGGTTCACGGCGCTTGTCGTCGTCGGTGACAGAAACGGCCACGTCGGCGCCGGCCTCGGAAAAGCGACGGAAATTCCGGAAGCGATCCGCAAGGGCAAGGAAGACGCGCAGAAGCACATGGTTTCGGTCGCCCGCAATGAAGCGAACAGCATCACGCACGACCACCTGGAAACCTACGGCGGCGCGAAGGTCCTTCTGAAGCGTGCTCCGGAAGGTACCGGCGTTATCGCCGGCGGCCCGGCCCGTGCGGTCATCGAGCTTGCAGGCATCAAGAACATCCGTACCAAGTCGCTCGGTTCGAACAACAAGCAGAACGTCGTTTTCGCTACGCTCAACGGACTCGGCAACCTGATGACTCCGGAAGAAGTTGCCAGGAAGCGCGGCAAATCGGTCGAAGAGGTTCTTGCGTAAGGAGGCAAAGCATGGCAGATAAAGTTAAGATCACGCTCGTGAAGTCTACGATCGGCGCCGTGCCGAAGCATCGTGAGACGGTGAAGGCGATGGGCCTTCGCAAACTGCATCACTCGGTCATCCTTCCGAACAATCAGGCGACGCAGGGTCAGATCCAGCAGATCCGTCATCTGATCAAAGTGGAAGAAGTCGAAGAATAAGGAGGCACTCTATGGATTTATCGAATCTGAGCCCGATCGAAGGCTCCGTACACGGAAAATACAGAAGAGGCCGCGGGCACGCTTCCGGAAACGGAAAGACGGCCGGTAAGGGACACAAGGGCCAGAAGGCCCGTTCCGGCGCTCCGAGACCCGGATTCGAAGGCGGCCAGATGCCGCTGTACCGGCGTCTGCCGAAGCGCGGTTTCACCAACCGCAACAGTAAAGAGATCACCTGCGTCAACGTCGCGACTCTGAACAAGTTCGAAGACGGCGCTGTGATCGACGTCGAGACGCTTCTTGCGACCGGCACGATCTCCAAGGTCGTGGACGGCGTGAAGATCCTCGGCAACGGCGAGCTTTCGAAGAAGCTGACCGTCCGCGCGAACGCGTTCAGCGCAGTCGCGAAGGAAAAGATTGAAAATGCAGGCGGAACCGCAGAGGTGATCTGATGTTTAGGAAAATTGCGGATGCCTTCCGGATCAAAGACATACGCCAGCGGCTGCTTTTCGTGCTGCTGTGCCTCTTTATCATCCGTGTAGGCTCACAGATACCTGTTCCTGGCGTCAACCGGGAGTATTTCTCGGCATGGTTCGAAGCTCAGACCGGGAACGCGTTCAACTTCTTTGACGCGTTCACCGGCGGATCCTTCTCCAGCATGTCGATCCTGGCACTGTCCATCACGCCGTACATTACATCTTCCATCATCATGCAGCTCCTGACGATCGCCATCCCGGCGCTCGAGGAGATGCAGAAAGAGGGAGAGGACGGCAGAAAAAAGATCGCCGCGATCACCCGTTACGTCACCGTCGGCCTTTCGCTCTTTGAGTCGATCGCCATGACGGTAGGCTTCGGCAATCAGGGGCTGATCCCGGGCATGACGTTCGTCAAGGCTCTGACCGTGGTGGTCTGCCTGACAGCCGGTTCCTCGTTCCTGATGTGGATCGGTGAGCAGATCACGGATAAGGGTATCGGCAACGGTATTTCGATGGTCCTCCTGATCAATATCGTATCCCGCGTTCCGAACGACCTCTCGAATCTCTACGAGAACTTCGTCAAGGGCCGTACCGTGGCGCGCGGCGTGCTGGCGGGGATCATCATCATCGCCATCATCATCGCCCTGGTCGTACTCGTCGTTCTTCTGAACGATTCCGAACGTTCCATTCCGGTGCAGTATTCCCGGAAGGTCGTCGGCCGCCGGACGATGGGCGGACAGTCGAGCCACATTCCGCTGAAGGTCAACACAGCGGGCGTCATCCCGGTCATTTTCGCTTCGTCGATCATGGAGTTCCCGGGGATCATCGCGACCTTCGCGGGCAAGTCCAATCCGGGAGGATTCTGGGGCGGACTCATTTCCATGCTGAATTCCAACAACTGGTTCACATGGAGCACACCGTGGTATAACGTCGGTCTTCTCATTTATATCCTGCTGGTGATCTTCTTCGCGTATTTCTATACGTCGATCACCTTCAATCCGATCGAGATCGCCGACAACATCAAAAAGCAGGGCGGCTTCGTACCGGGCATCCGTCCGGGACGTCCGACGACGGACTACCTGAACCGCATCCTGAAATACATCATCTTCATCGGCGCAGCCGGTCTGTGCATCGTCGCGATCCTTCCGTTCTTCTTCAACGGCATCTTCAAGGCGCATGTCTCCTTCGGCGGAACATCGATCATCATTATCGTCGGCGTTATTCTTGAGACGGTAAAACAGATCGAGTCGATGATGGTGGTTCGGAACTACAAGGGGTTCCTGGGCTGATATGGCTGTCACAGTTAAGACAAGTCATGAGATCGACCTGATGCGGCAGGCGGGCAGATATCTTGCCGAAGTGCACGAAGCGCTGAGAGATTACGTCCGCCCCGGCATCACGACCAAAGACATAGACCGCTATGGCGAACAGCTGATCCGGGAAAGGGGATGCATTCCCAACTTCCTGAATTATGAAGGATTTCCCGCATCGATCTGTGTATCGGTAAACGACGAAGTCGTTCACGGCATACCGACTGACGAACACGTGCTCCGCGAGGGCGACATCGTCAGTCTGGACGCCGGCCTGATCTACAAAGGGTATCATTCCGACGCTGCCAGGACCTGGCCGGTCGGTAAGGTCTCAGAAGAAGCGGAAGCGCTGATGCGCGTAACGCGCGAGAGTTTCTTCGTCGGCATCGCCTTCGCGAAGGCCGGCCATCATCTTCACGAGATCTGCCGGGCGATCGGAGAATACGCAAACGAGCGCGGATACGGGGTCGTGGAAGACCTGACCGGTCACGGGATCGGAACGTCGCTTCACGAAGACCCGATGATCCCGAACTACAGGCAGAAGGGACGCGGCATGCTGCTCGTGCCCGGCATGACCTTCGCCATCGAACCGATGATCAACGTCGGGACGAAGGACGTGTACTGGGACGATGAAAACGGATGGACGGTTTATACCGAAGACGGATCGCTTTCTTCTCATTATGAGAACACGATCGTGATCCGAAACGGAGAACCCGAGATCCTGACCCTCACATCGGATGAACGTAATGAAAGCGGGAGGATATAATGTCGAAGGCAGACGCGATCGAGGTCGAAGGCAAAGTACTGGAAAAACTGCCGAACGCCATGTTTCGGGTTGAACTCGAAAACAAACATGTGGTGCTCGCGCATATCAGCGGGAAGCTCAGGATGAATTTCATCCGGATCCTGCCGGGGGACAAGGTCACAATCGAGCTGTCCCCGTATGATCTGGACAAGGGCCGGATCATCTGGCGTGACAAGTAAGACCGGAACTCTCATCCGAAAAAGCAAAGGATATGAATAAAATATCTTGTATTCTTTGCAAGGGGATGATATAATACTTGCGCTCTTTTCACGAAGGGGAGTAAGTACGGACAGACGGGCAGTACCTGCCCGGGGAGGTGGACACATGAAAGTCAGATCTTCAGTTAAGCCGATCTGCGAAAAGTGCAAGGTGATCAAGCGCAAAGGCGCGATCATGATCATCTGTGAAAACCCGAAGCACAAGCAGAGACAGGGCTGAGGCACAGGGCTCGTTTTGAGCCGCACAATCACCGGTTTATTATCTGCATGAGCCATCCTGGCGGAGTTGCACCGCCGGATCGCCATCGTGAAGATAATAGTACTTAATACCGGCAAAGCGTAGGAACGCACGCCGGAAAGGCTGCGCGGATGCGCAGCTGGAGGGCAGAGGATATTGACCCGATATCCGCAGCCGTCCCAGTTAGGAATACTGTAAGATACCCGGAGCGGTAAGACCGGTCCGGGCAGCATGGCGCAAAGGCGTCATGAAAGCGATGGAGGAAAGAACATGGCTCGTTTAGCAGGTGTTGATCTGCCGAGGGACAAAAGAGTCGAGATCGGTCTGACCTATATTTACGGGATCGGCCGCACGACCGCGAAAAAGATCCTTGCCCAGGCAGGCGTCAATCCGGATACCCGCGTCAGGGATCTTACGGATGACGAAGTGAACAAGATCAAAGATGTGATGGACGCGACCTGTGTGGTGGAAGGTGATCTCCGCCGGGAAGTCGCTATGAACATCAAGCGGCTGCAGGAAATCGGATGCTATCGCGGCATCCGTCACAGGAAAGGACTTCCGGTCCGCGGGCAGAATACGAAGAACAATTCCAGAACCCGCAAGGGACCGAGAAGGACCGTTGCTAATAAGAAGAAGTAATTCGCATACGACCATACACATTGAAAGGAAAGTAGGTTAGTTTTTATGCCAGCAAAGCAGGTAAAGAAGGCGGTCAAGCGCCGCGTCAGAAAAAACGTTGAACATGGACAGGCTCACATTCAGTCTTCCTTCAACAACACGATCGTGACGTTGACGGACAGCGAAGGCAATGCTCTCTCCTGGGCAAGCGCCGGTGGTCTGGGATTCCGCGGTTCAAGGAAATCTACTCCGTATGCTGCACAGATGGCTGCCGAGACGGCGACCAAGGCAGCGCTCGTTCATGGACTGAAGTCCGTTGATGTCTTTGTTAAAGGCCCGGGTTCGGGAAGAGAGGCTGCGATCCGCGCCCTTGCCGCAAATGGTCTTTCTGTAACCAGCATTGAAGACTGCACGCCGGTTCCGCACAACGGCTGCCGTCCGCCGAAGCGCAGAAGGGTCTGATAGGAGGATAAGTACATGGCAGTTAACAGAGTTCCCGTGCTGAAGAGATGCAGATCCCTCGGGATCGAGCCCACCGTGCTCGGAATTGACAAGAAATCGAAGAGAGAACTGAAGCGCGGAAGCCGTAAGCTTTCCGAATACGGCACGCAGCTTCGTGAAAAGCAGAAAGCAAAATTCATCTACGGCGTCCTGGAGAAGCCGTTCCGCAACTACTATGAGAGAGCGGACCGCATGAAGGGCATGACCGGTGATAACCTGATGGCGCTTCTGGAGTGCCGTCTCGACAACGTCCTGTTCCGTCTCGCGTTTGCGCGGACCCGTATGGAAGCCCGCCAGATCATCGACCACAGACAGGTCAGCGTCAACGGAAAGACCGTCAATATCCCGTCCTATGAAGTCAAGGCCGGCGATGTGATCGCGATCCGTGAAAACAAGAAGTCCTCGCAGCACTTCAAGGATATCCTCGAAGCGACGGCGGGAAGAGCAGTTCCGTCCTGGCTTGCAGCCGATCCGGAGAACCTTACCGGCACGGTGAATGAGATCCCGGCGAGAGAGCTCATCGACGTCCCGGTCAACGAAATGCTGATCGTCGAGTTGTACTCGAAATAATCCATAAGGTTCCGGCGCGGCGCATGCCGCGCGGTTCCTGTGAGGAGCCCTCAGTAACGGTAATGAAAACAAGGAGGGAAATACTCTGTGTTCGATTTTAACAGACCGAAGATTGAAATAGAAAGAGTCTCCGAAGATAATCATTATTGCCGCTTCGTGGTAGAGCCGCTGGAACGCGGTTTCGGCATCACGCTCGGTAATTCCCTTCGCAGGATCATGCTTTCTTCGCTGCCGGGCGCGGCGGTGAGCCTGATCAAGATCGACGGTGTCGCGCATGAGTTCACCTCGATCCCGGGCGTCAAGGAAGACGTGACCGAGATCGTCATGAACATCAAGGATCTCGCGATCCGGAGCAATTCGGAAACCGATGAACCGAAGACCGCGTACATTGATTTCGAAGGGGAAGGATGCGTACACGCCTCCGATATCCAGGTCGACTCCGAGATCGAGATCATCAATCCGGATCTTGTGATCGCGAACCTCTCCGGCAAGGACAGCCGCCTCTCGATGGAACTGACCATCACGAAGGGCCGCGGCTACGTCAGCGCCGAAAAGGGCAAGCCTGCGGATATGCCGATCGGCGTCATTCCGATCGATGCGATCTATACGCCGATCGACCGCGTCAACATCAACATCGAAGATACCCGTGTCGGACAGGATACGGATTTCGATAAGCTGACGCTGGACGTCTGGACCCGCGGAACGCTTGGCCCGGAAGAAGCCGTCTCGCTTGCGGCGAAGGTCATGGACGAGCATCTGAAGCTCTTCATCGACCTCACCGAGACCGCGAAGGCCGCGGAAGTGATGACGGAACGCCAGGACGACGAAAAAGAAAAAGTTCTGGAGATGAACATCGATGAACTGGAACTCTCCGTACGTTCCTACAACTGCCTCAAGCGGGCGGGGATCAATACGGTAGAAGAGCTCTGCAACAAGACGCCGGAAGACATGATGAAGGTCCGTAACCTGGGCCGGAAGTCTCTCGAAGAAGTTCTTGCGAAGCTCAAAGACCTCGGGCTGGCGCTTAAGCCGAGCGAGGAATAACCCTTTAGACACGGCGCAGTCATAAGGACAGCACCGGAAACCCGCGCGGAAGGCGACGTCTTCTGGTAAGACCGATGAGCGCATAAGGCGCCCCGCGCACATTGCCAAAGATACGCACCGGTAAGACCGACGGCACGATGCGTCATCCGGCAGAAGGAGGAAAACATGGCAGGATACAGAAAACTCAGCAGAACATCGGCACAGCGGAAGGCTCTTCTGCGCAGCCAGGTCACCAGCCTTCTTTATCGCGGCAAGATCGTGACGACCGAAGCCAAGGCCAAGGAAGTCAGCAAGATCGCCGAGAAGATGATCGCGCTCGCGATCCGTGAGAAGGATAACTTCGAGACCGTGAAGGTCACTGCGAAGGTCGCCCGCAAGGATGCGAACGGCAAGCGCGTAAAGCAGGAAGTTGACGGCAAAAAGGTCACGGTCTACGACGAAGTCGAGAAGACCATCAAGAAGGACGCTCCGTCCCGCCTGCATGCCCGCCGCCAGATGCTTGCTTACCTTTATCCGGTAACGGAAGTCCCGAAGGACGGCAAGGGCCGCAAGAAGAAGACCAAGGAGATCGATCTCCCGGCGAAGCTTTTCGACGAGATCGCACCGAAGTACATGAACCGCAACGGCGGTTACACCCGCATCGTGAAGATTGGCCCGCGTCAGGGCGACGGCGCGATGGAAGTTCTTCTTGAACTTGTCTGAGACGTATTCTAACGCAGAAGAAAGCAGCACGTATGTGCTGCTTTTTTTCTTTTGTCATTCCGCACCGAAAATTCTGCGGTCTTCAAATAGAAGTTATACTTGACCGGATATTTGTATTATAATCGAAGAGTCATGAGACCCGGCAACTTTTGAGAGGATGAGAAAGCCTATGAACTATCAGGAGCGTCTTAAAGAATACGTCGAAAAAATGGCGGATTTCTGCTGCGACCCGGCAAAGTATCACGAAGACCCCTTCCGGATCTACGGCCCGCTGTATTACGTCGGAGACCGCAGGGTGTGTCTCCATCTCATAGACGCCGGCGAAGGGCTCGTGCTCATCGATTCCGGCTATCCCCACTGTATCCACATGCTGACGGATTCGATCTGGCGTCTGGGCTTTGATCCGAAAGACATCCGCCTTATTGTGCATACGCACGGACATTACGATCACTTCGGCGCGTCCAACGAGTTCCGCCGTCTGTACGGCTGTGACCTTGCGATCAGCCGCGTGGACGCGG
>JAFOIS010000019.1 GCA_017420605.1 Lachnospiraceae bacterium
AGGTTACGTCATCAAAGACGATCTGCCCGTCACTGCTTCCTGATTAGGTCGTGTCTATATTTACTTTTCAAAGACCCCTTGAGGGTTTGTTTGCTATGCCCTCATTACGGTATCTAACCGCCTACCTCTTTTTTCAAACTTTATCCTCCTTACGCCCCCGTTCCGGAAGGCCGCATTATTCTGTCTCTTCTTCCGTCTCTTCCGTCTCGTCCGGCTGCTCCTGTCCGCCCTCTTCCGAACCGAACACGACGTCCCTGTCCATATAAAGCTCCGGATCCGGGATCGACGCCGGGGCGACCCAGGTCGAAACGCCCTCCGGATAGAAATCATAGTACATGACGCCCGGTTCCATCGTGATGCCGCGCCGCTTCGCCAGTTCGGAAATGGTGACCATCTTGTACCCCTGGGCTTTCAGGACCGGCACGATCATCTTCACCGCGTCCGCGGTCGCTTCATAGAGGTCGTGCATGAGGATGATCGATCCGTCCTCTACGAGATACAGGGCCTTCTGGTAGGTGCTGTCGGCGTCCAGCGTATCCCAGTCGAGCGTATCGACGTCCCAGTTGATCATGGGCATGTCGACGGTGCTCTCCACGAGCGCGTTCGAGCCGCCTCCCGGGGGACGCATGAGTGTCGGCCGTTTGCCTGTCACCTGTTCGACCAGGTCGTTCGTGTCGCCCAGTTCCTTGCGGATGAGTTCCGCGTCCACGTCCTGATAGGACAGCACCTGATGATTGTAGGTGTGATTGCCGATCTCCATGCCGAGGTCCGCTTCGCGCTTCAGCTGCTCGCGGAAGACTTCCGCCTCTTCTCCGACGACGAAGAAGGTCGCCTTTGCGCCGTACTGATTCAGCACGTCCAGGATCGTATCGGTGTTGTAGCTCGGGCCGTCGTCAAATGTGAGCGCCACGAGTTTCAGATGCTTATCGGGATCGAGCACGCCGCTCTCGCGGAAGAAATAATCGTCGTCCTCGGTGGAGATCCAGCCGGTCGCCATATACCCGTCTTCCGTGAAATAATAGCGCTGGCCGTCGATGGTCTTCCATCCGTTCGCATAACGGGCATTGTCCGCGGTCTTGTACCACCAGCCGTTATCGTCGATATTCCAGCCCGGATCGCCGAGTGCGGGATTGGCCATGGCCTTGCGGACCGCCGTATCGCCGGCTATGAAATCAGTCTGCGTTTCTACCGGCTTCTCCGCTTCCTCCGGCGCCTTCTTCCCTCTGCGGGTGATCGCCCGGATCCCGAAAAAAAGAAGCAGAAAAACGGCAACCGCGACCAGTGCGTAGATCCCGTACTTGATGAGTCTGCGCAGCAGAATAACGCGCTGATGCCGCTTCCTGCGTTTTGCCAGTTCTTCTTTTGTCATCATATCGCCCCCTCTTATAGGCGCAGATTCATTGTACATGAAAATGCCGGACAAGGCAAGTGTCCGGCATTCTGGTTTTCGGTGTGCTGTTGTTATGTGAAGCGCCGGATCGCGACGATGGACTTGCAGCTCGCGCTGCGCATATGCACGACGCCGTAGCCGTAGTCCAGTGCTTCGACGATGCCGCCGTAGCCGTCGTAGATCGCAACGTGTCCGGAGTAGACGATGACGTCGCCGGCACGTGCTTCGGACAGGGATCCGACCCGTGTTCCGAGATAGGCCCAGCCGCCCGAGGTGGTGTAACCGCCGCCGTAAGCACCGGTGTTCTTCAGAACGAGGTATACGAAGTGCGAGCAGTCGACCCCGGTCGAAAGCGAATTGCCGCCCCAGACGTACGGTGTGCCGATGTACTTGCAGGCGTAGGATACGATATAGGAACCAAGGCCGCTGTCATAGGAAGGCTCCGGTTCGGGCTCGGGTTCTTCGTAATAGTCGTCCTCGTCGTCCTCATCCTCATAGTCGTCTTCGTCGTCATCCTCGTAGTAGGAGCTTTCCTCCGCTGTCGAGGATCTCGGAGGCTCCGAATAAGAGGAGGCTGCCGTTTCCTCGCGGCTGCTGCGCGTACTTTCCGACGTCGGACGCTGCGCGGCCGCTGCCGCTGCGGCTGCCGCTTCTCTTTCCGCGGCTTCTTCCTCGCTCCGGCGGCGCGCTTCTTCCGCGGCCTTCCGGGCGGCTTCTTCCGCGGCCTTCCTGCGGGCTTCTTCCTCGGCGGCGCGGCGCTTCTCCTCCTGGATCCGGTACAGTTCGGCTTCCATGGCGCGCGTATTGGCAAGGATCTGTTCCGCCTGCTTTTCCGCCTCGGCGATCTGTACTTCGTAATCGGCGTTCTGCGCCTTGTATTCTTCGAGTTTTATCTCAAGTTCCGCTTCGTCGGCTTCCAGGCCGATGCGCTGCGCTACCAGATTGGACTGTTCTTCTTCCAGCATTCCGAGCTGTTCGTTGAGTTCATCCCGGGTCTTGTCGACGTTTTCGACCGCGGTGACGTACTCTTCAAGCTGTCTGCGGTCCGCCTCGTGCAGTTTGTTCGTATATTCCGCACGGTTGAACAGCGTCGTGATATCCTGCGAGGACAGGATCATGGTCAGAAGTCCGAGATCTCCGCCTTTTTCATAGATATACTGGATCCGGCGCTTCATGTCGCCGTACTGCTTGTCCTTCGTGCTGATCGCAACGTCGAGGCAGTCTTTTACGACCTCGATGTAGCCTTCCGTCCACCGGATACGGCCGTTCGTCATCAGGATATCGTCCTTAGCCTGGCCGATACGGACCATAAGGCTTACGATCTCCGCGTTGACGTCGCTGATCTGGGACTGGATCTCGACCTGTTCGGCCGTCAGCGTATCGAGAAGTTCGCTGGTTTCGGCGTATTCCTCCTCGGCTGCGGCGATCTGTGCTCTGATATCATCTTCTTCATCTGCAAGCACCGGCACCGAACCGAACAGCATCGTGGCGGCCAGGAGCATGCATAGAATTCGTTTTTTCATAATAAAACTCCCTGTGTATAAGTTTTCACAGGGAGTATCGTAACATGAGCGTGTCAAATTTGCAAGGTATTTATTACAATTTATTACAAAACTATTACACGAGTTGTCAGACAACTTCATTTTTTCATCGTCGGCGAAACAATCGGGCGGCGTCCTCTTTTTCTCAGGAAAGCACGTATTTCCGCAGGATCTCGGCCACGCCGTCGTGGTCGTTGTCCGGCGCGATGATCTCCGCCATTTCCAGAAGATGCGGGGCGGCGTTGCCCATGGCGACCGAAACGCCTGCCATGGAAAGGAGCTCCCGGTCGTTATCCGAATCCCCGAACGCCATGATCTCCTCCCTGTGGATGCCGAACTGCTCGCCGAGACGCAGAAGCGATCCGCCTTTCGAAGCCGCCACCGGGTCGATCTCGATGTTGATCTCCGGGCTGTACATGACCTTGACGTGCTCCTCATAGTCCCGGAGCATCCGTCTTGCCTCCTCGTTTCCGGGAATGACGCCGTTTTCATCGCGCGGCGCCGTCGCCGTCAGCTTTTCGACGCAGGGCGTCGGGTTTCCGGCAAGATGCAGGATATCCGGCACGGGGATGCGGAACCGCCGGAGGTACTCGCGCGCGGCGTCCGAACGCGCGCACCCCAGCATGGCGTCGAATTCGGATTCATCCACATATCCGAGACCTTCCGTAAACAGGTTCACGATAAAGCCCATTTCCCGGAGACGTACCGTGATCTCTCTCGCGACATGATACGGCATCCCGCAGGAGAACAGCACCGAGCCGTCGCGGATATCGTGGACCGACGCGCCGCCGGCGGCGATCACATACGGAAACCCGCACAGCGAGATCAGTTCCTTCGGGACCGCGCCGAACGGCCGTCCTGTAACAGGCAGGACGATGACGCCCTGCGCAAGGGCTTCCTTCACGGCCAGAAGGTTTGCCTCGGAGACCTCTTTGCCGGAAGTCAGGAACGTGCCGTCGAGGTCCAGCCCTACCATGCGGATCTTATGGGATAAAGACATCGTTCACCTCAGAATTCTTTCGGGTACAGTCCTTCCTGCTGCATGCGCGCGATCGCCGCGCTCACCTTGTCCCGGTCTTCCCGGTACGTCACGCCGTACCAGCTGTCCGGGGACGTCCGGACCGAAACGTCCGCGATCCCCTCCCGGATGCACGCGGCGACGACTTCCGGCAGAAGGAACTCGGCCTTCAGCGGGTCCTTTGCGGCTTCTCCGGCAAGGAACGCCGGAAAGCGGCAGGAAAGCTGCCGGAAAAAGTTCTCCGGGAAACCCCAGAAGTTCAGGGAAACGACCGTATCGCCCGGAAGTTCCGTCCAGGTCGCGCCGCCGTCCAGGGTATAGGCGGCGTCATCGCCGCGCCGTACGACGGTCTTGCGCTCCGTGATCCCGGTCAGATATCCGTACCGGTCCGTAACGCAGACGCCGCGGGAGACGGAGCCGTTCTCCGTAAGGGTATTGCGCAGGGTATATCCGGCCATGCAGCAGTGCAGGATCCCGTCGTCCCGCTTTTCCTCCGCGAGCGCGTCGCGGATCATGAAGAACGCGTGCCTTCCGTAAAAATCATCCGCGTTGACGACCGCGAACGGTCCGTCGACGATATGCCGGGCGGCAAGGACGGCATGCCCGGTCCCCCACGGCTTCTTCCGCTCCTCCGGAGCGGAAAAACCTTCCGGAACGTCCGCAAGCTCCTGGAAGGCGTAATGCACCCCGATCTTTCCCGCAAGCCGCGCGTCGAACATTTCCCGGAACAGCGATTCGTGCTCCCTTCGGATCACGAAAACGACGTCGGTAAACCCGGCCATCGCCGCGTCATAGATGGAGAAATCCACCATGCTGTGCCCGGCTTCGTCGAGCGGATCCACCTGTTTGAGGCCGCCGTAACGGCTGCCCATGCCGGCCGCCATGACGACAAGATAAAGTCTGTTCATGCTCTTCCTTTCCCGTAGTCGGCTTCGACCTGCATCATGCGTTCCACGCGTCCTGCGTGCCGGCCGCCTTCAAACTCGCTGCCGAAGAAGGAATCCAGGATCATCTTGGCCATTTCGACGCCGATCACGCGCGCGCCGAACGCGATGATCTGCGCGTTGTTGTGGCGCTTCGCCATCGCGGCCGAATAGGGTTCGGAGCAGACTGCGGCGCGGATGCCGGGGACCTTGTTCGCCGTCAGCGAAATGCCGATGCCGGTCCCGCAGATGAGCACGCCCTGGTCCACCTCGCCGGAAGCGACCGCTTCCCCGACGCGGCGGCCGAAGCCCGGATAATCATCCTTGCGGTTCGACGCGTCATAACCGCCGAAGTCGACGTTCTCGTACCCCTTTTCGGCCATATAGGCCATCAGTTCGCCCTTCATCGCGACGCCGGTATAATCACAGCCCCAGCCGATCTTCATTTTCCGCTCCATGATCTGATCCTTTCCAAAGTTTATATACTGCTTCTGTCCGGCTTTCACGGCAGGCCGCATAAGATGCAGGCCTTCCTGACTGACCGGAAATTAATGGTTTACATTTCCGGATACTTCGTGCTATAATCTCTGACGGAGAATTAGCTCAATGGGAGAGCACTCGCTTCACGTGTGAGGTGTTGCAGGTTCGAGCCCTGTATTCTCCATTTTTTTATGCCCTTCCGCATTTTATCACAGGGAAGGATCATGAATCAAGCCAGAGGGCGTCCCGGATCCGGAGCGGCACGCTTTCCCCCTCCTTATACGGCGCGTCGGGCGGCGCGCTCATATGCAGCGTGCCCAGTTCCCCGCCGTCCAGTTCATACCGTACCGAATCCCCGAAGAAACGGATCTCCTTTACGGGGAATGCCTCCCCGCCGTCCGATACGGGAACGAACCCGCCCGGCCGGACGAGGACGAAACCTTCCTTTTTTCCTTCCCGGAACGGCACGAAGATCTTCCTTCCTCCCGGAAGGCACACTTCCATTTTTCCGTCCGCCTCTCTTCCCGTACGCTCCGCGGGGAAAATATTCGCCTCCCCGATGAACGAAGCCGTAAACGTATTGGCAGGGACGCCATATACGTTCCGCGGCGTATCGTACTGCAGAAGCACGCCGTCCCGCATGACCGCCACCCGGTCGGAGACCGACATGGCTTCCGCCTGGTCGTGCGTGACGTGCACGATCGTGATCCCGGTCTTTTTCCGGATCTCCAGAAGCTCCCCGCACATCTCGGCGGAAAGCTTCGCGTCCAGATTCGAGAACGGTTCGTCGAGAAGCAGAAGCCGCGGCTCCATGACGAGGGCGCGGGCAAGCGCCACCCGCTGCTGCTGTCCGCCGGACATCTCGTAGGCCATGCGTTTTTCGAAGCCCGTAAGATGCACGAGACGGAGCGCTGCGCCGACCTTATCCGCGATGGCCTTCCGGTCCAGCCGGCGGATCCTGAGCGGGTAGGCGACGTTGCGGAATACATTCATGTGCGGCCATACCGCATAGGACTGGAAGACCATACCGATATCCCGCTTCTCGGGGGGCAGGGGCGGCGTCATGCCGGCGCTGTCAAAGAGCACGTCTCCGTCGATCATGATCCGGCCGGACGTGGGCTCCGCAAAGCCAGCGATCATCCGGAGCAGCGTCGTTTTGCCGCAGCCGGACGGTCCGACCACGGAAACGAGCTCGCCGTCGCCGACGGTGAGCGACACCTGCTTTACCGCCGTCACCGGTCCGAACACTTTCGTCAGATCATCGATCACCAGTTTTCCCATATCGATCCTTTCGTTCCGTAATAGAATGCGCGGCAAAGTTCACGATCACGACAAGCAGGATCAGGAGGACGGCAAGCGCCGCCTCCCGGAGGATCCTGCCCTCCTCCATTGCCGAATAGATCACCGTTCCGATCGTTTCGTTCCGTACCGACCACAGAAGGGAGCTCAGCGAGATCTCCGAGATCGTCGGCGCAATGACGAGCAGCATCGTGCCCCCGAGCGACGGAAGAAGCAGCGGGATCACGATATCCCGGAAGGTCCTCACCTCTCCCGCGCCCGCCATGCGCGCCGCTTCTTCGAGCGACGTGTCGATCTGGCTGATGGCGCCGGTGATATTGTTGTAACCGAGATTCAGGAACCGGGCCACATAGGCGATGAGCAGAATGCTGAAGGTCCCGTAGATGGAAATGCCGATATACGGCAGCGGCCTTGCGAAGGCAAGGATCATGCCGAGCGCGATGATGGTGCCCGGCAGCGCGTACGGGAGCGTCACCATGATCTCCATGATCCGGACGCCGGCGACCCCGCGCGCCTTTTTCCGCACCGCCATATAGGATACGATCAGCGTGACCGCCGTAATGATGAGCGCGGAAAGAAACGCCAGAAGCAGGCTGTTCCGAAACGCCCGGGAAATGTTGCGGATCGCCGCAAGGCCCGTGAAATTGGCAAGCGTTGCGTTTTCCGCGGAAAAGGGTATGCCCCAGGTCTTCGTGAGCGCGGTGACGCAGGCGGCTGCCACCGGCGCCATCGTCGTAACAAGAAAGATCACGCACAGCGCCGCAAAAAGCCCCCATTTCGCCGCGCCGGGCAGAGAAGCCGGCGCAAGGCCTCCGCTCTCTCCGCGCACGACGGCGTAACGGCTTCCCTTCAGGATCCTGCGGTAGACGTAGAGGCCTCCCAGCGCGAAAACCGTCAGCAGCATCGCGTACGCGGACGCGATCTGCAGATGATCCGGAAGGTCCGGGCGGTTGATGAGATAAAAGATCTCCGTCGTCACAAGGCGGATCCGGTTCGGCGCGCCGAGGACGGCGGAAACGCCGAAATCCGAAAGGATAAACAGGAAGACCAGCAGCATGGATCCCAGGATCGAGGGCAGAAGAAGGGGGAGCGTGATATCCAGCATTGCCCGCAGCGGCGTCGCGCCGGAGATGCGCGCGGCTTCTTCCATAGAAGCGGATATCCGCTTCATCGTCGGCATGACGACGATAAAGGGGACGGCGAACCGGTATACGCTCATCACGAAGATCATACCGCCGATGGTATAGATGTCGATTGGCGCTTCGGAAAGACGGAAGATGTCCATAAGAACACGGTTCAGGATCCCCTTCGGTCCGAGCAGGAAGGTCCAGGAGATCGCACCGATAAACGGCGGGATAAAATACGGGATCGCGAGGATCCTCGAAAACAGCTTTCTCCCGGGCACGTTGGTCCTGACGACGGCCCATGCGCAGAACACCCCGAGGGCGGTGGACAGCACCGTGGAAGGCACCACGACCCTGAGCGAATTAAGAAGGCTCTTCCGGATCGAAGGGTCCGAAAAGAGCCGGCGGTAATTATCAAAAGAAGCCGTGCCCTGCGCCCTGAAACTGTTCGCGATGAGCACGGTCATCGGGTATACGACCGCGGCGAGAAGAAACGCCACGGTCACCCACCATACGATGGCGGGGACCGGAATCCCCGCGTTTTTATTTTTCTTTACGTTCACTTACCCTTCCGTCCCGCCGAACCGTTCGGTATAGGTCTCCCGGATGCCGGCGGATTCCCGTGTAAAGTAATCGAGGTCAAACGGCAGTACCCTGATCTCGGAAGCTTTGGGCGCCCCTTCCGGACCCGCGACGTTCCCTACCGGGATGTACTGCTGCGCGGCGAGCATCTCCTGCGCCGTATCGGAAAGACACCAGTTGACGAAGGCCTTTGCCGCCTCAAGAGAGTCTTCCGGGACGTTGTTCATGATGCACAGCGGCGTCGGCACGAGTACGGCGCCGGAGGCCGGATACACCAGATCGACCGGCGAGCCTTCCGCCTTCGCGGCCCTGATCTGGAAATCCACGATCTCCGCGGCTTTGTACTCGCCGGAGGAGACTTTGGTCATGAGCGCGCCGTTGGACTGTTCGAACCGGCACTCATTTGCCATGATATCCTCGTACCATTTCCAGCCCACCGCATCGGGATACTGCACGTGCGTTACGAGCGCCGTGAAAGACCCCCCGGAGTAGTTGGGGTCCGCGATCGCGAACGAGCCGCGGTATTCCTCCTTCGTCACATCCTGCCAGTCCGCCGGCGCCGCGGACACTTCGGCGGTATTGTACGCGATGACGTTGTAGATCAGGCGCACTTCCGTCCCGAATCCGTCCCCGTAGACGTAAGAGGGATCGATCCCGGCGGCATTCGGCGCCTTATAATGGACCAGCATCCCCTGCTCGTCGAGGTTCTTCATATACCCGATATCGGCAAACCAGATCAGGTTCGCCATCGTGCTTCCGGTCGCAAGCTCCGCGTCCATCTTGGCTGTCACCTTGCCGGTCCCGGAACGGAACAGTTCGATCGCAACGTCCGGGTATTCGCGGTTGAACGCGGCAATAAGCTCCGAGACGAGTTCCTCGGGTTCCGAAGTATAGAGGACGAGCGATCCGGAAACGGCTTCTCCCTTCGCGGCGCCTGCGGATGTATTTCCGCAGCCGGCCAGGGAAAGGACGAGAAGGGTCGAAAGAAACAGACTGATGATCTTTTTTGTCTTCACGGTACGATCTCCATTCATCTATTCAGATAATGTTGTTTCCGCCATAATACCGTACTTCCCGCCGCCGTTCTATGCTTTTTACCGTTTTTTTAGAAACGATCCGTTTTTTTGAGAATTCAGACGTAACGGTACATGGCCGCCGCGTCATCCTTCCGGACGGTCTCCGTAACGCGCAGGATCTCCGCGCGCACGGACTTTTCTCCGAAACGGATCTCGATCACGTCGCCTTCCTTCACTTCCGCCGAAGCCTTCGCCGGTCTGCCGTTGATCGACACGCGGCCGGCGTCGCACGCCTCATTGGCGATCGTGCGCCGTTTGATCAGGCGCGATACTTTAAGATACTTGTCAAGACGCATGGATATCTCCTCCGCCCTCCGCGGCGCTGCGCCGCCCCGAAGATAAAGAAAGCCGGCCGCATGATCTGCGGCCGGCAGCTCTTTCAGTCTGATTATTTCTTGTTGACGAAATCCTTGAGCGCCTTGCCGGCTTTGAATTTCGGGGCCTTGGAAGCCTTGATCTTCATGGAAGCACCGGTCTGCGGATTTCTGCCTTCGCGGGCTGCTCTCTTCGCAACTTCAAATGTGCCGAAGCCGACAAGCTGGACCTTGCCGCCCTTCTTGAGTTCCTTGGAAGTGACATCGATGAAAGCCTTCAGGGCCGCTTCCGCGTCTTTCTTGGACAGCTTGGCTGCATCAGCGATCGCCGCTACAAGTTCAGATTTGTTCATAGAAAAATTCCTCCTCTTTGTTTACAACACCGTCCGCATCAGGGAGCGGTGATACTCTCATTATGACTGACCATACTATTTATACTTCTTTTGACCCGAAGTGTCAAGGAATATCAGGCATTTGCCGCGAGAGCGCGGATCGAAGCCTTCATGTTCTCTTCCCTTGCCGAAGCATCCGCCTCATCCCGGCCGGAAACGCCGTAATAGAACTTGACCTTGGGTTCCGTGCCGGACGGCCGCACGCAGACCCATGCGTCCCCGCCGAGCTCATAGTAGAGCACGTCCGATTTCGGAAGGCCGGTCGGGCAGGTCTCCTTCGTCGCCGTATCGAGGATCGTTCCCGCCTCGTAGTCGCGGACGCGGAGGACCTTCTCGCCGCCGAGAGACTCCGGCACGTTCTTCCGGAGATCTTCCATGACCGCACGGATCTTCGCAAGCCCGTCCAGGCCCTTCATCTCGATACTGGTCACGCCGTCAAGGACGTAGCCGTATTTCTCATAGATCTCCACCATGACGTCCCAGAGGGTCCTGCCTTCCGTCTTATAGTAGGCGGCCGCTTCACACAGCGCCATGGAAGCGGCGACAGCGTCCTTATCACGCGCGTACGTGCCGATGAGACAGCCGTAGCTTTCCTCAAAGCCGAACAGATACGTGCCTTTGCCGCTCTTTTCCATCTCCAGCATCTTCTGTCCGATATACTTGAAGCCGGTCAGCACCTCAAAGAGCTGTGCGCCGAAATCCTTCGCGATCGGATCGACAAGGTTCGTCGTCACGATGGATTTGACGACCGCGCCGTCCTCCGGCAGAAGGCCGAGCGCTTTGCGCTGCGACAGTTCATAGTACGCGAGGAGCGTTCCGGACATATTCCCGGTCAGGTTGTGATATACGCCGTCGTTGTCCCGCACACGGACGCCGAGACGGTCCGCGTCCGGATCGGTCGCAAGGACGAGGTCCGCGTCCTTTTCCTTCGCAAGGGCAAGGCCGAGCGCGAAGGCTGCGTCGGCTTCGGGGTTCGGATAGGAGACCGTCGGGAAATTGCCGTCCGGTTTTTCCTGTTCCGGCACGACGTAGACCTTTGAGAAGCCGATCTCGCGCAGCACACGCCGGACCGGGATGTTGCCGGTGCCGTGGAGCGGCGTATACACGACAGTGATATTCGCGCCTTCTTTATCGATCGCTTCCTGGTGCAGGATGCTCTTCTTTACCTCCGCAAGATACGCGGCGTCCGTCTCCTCGCCGATGATAATGAGGAGACCCGCCTTCTTTGCTTCTTCCTCGTCCATCGTCCGGATGCCTTCAAAGCCCTTCATGGCATGCACTTCTTCGGTAATGCCGGCATCGTGCGGCGGCGTGATCTGCGCGCCGTCCTCCCAGTAGACCTTGTAGCCGTTATATTCCGCCGGGTTGTGGCTCGCCGTGATGTTCAGGCCGGCGATGCAGTGATAATGACGGACGGCAAAGGACAGCTCGGGCGTCGGACGGAGCGACTCGAAAAGATATGCCGGAATGCCGTTCGCGGCAAGGACCAGCGCCGCCTCCAGGGCAAATTCCGGAGACATGCGGCGCGAATCGTATGAGATCGCGACGCCGCGCTTCGATTCGCCTGTCTTCATGATATAATTCGCAAGTCCCTGCGTCGTCTTCCGCACGATATGCCGGTTCATCCGGTTCGTGCCGGCGCCCAGAATACCGCGCAGTCCGGCCGTTCCGAAAGCGAGCTCCCTTCCGAAGCGTTCGCGGATCTCGTTATCATTTCCGGCGATCTCCCGAAGTTCCGCCTTCGTC
Organism: Lachnospiraceae bacterium; assembly: GCA_017420605.1. Taxonomy (GTDB): domain Bacteria; phylum Bacillota; class Clostridia; order Lachnospirales; family Lachnospiraceae; genus Chordicoccus. Next base: position 11,886 of record JAFOIS010000019.1, read on the forward strand.
TCCTCATCCAGTCCCTGATATGCGCACCATTCTTCGTATACTTTGCGATAATCCATGTGATCCTCCTCTTTATAATGGTTTATTTTTTCTCTATCCGCGTTTCCGCATAAGCCGCTGCCGCGGCAAGCAGATCTTTCTTCGTGTTGCGGGCCGGATCCGCAAGCACCGTATCAAGAAGCATGGAAAGCGTCTTTCCGACTTCCGGCCCGCGCAGGCCGAGGGCGAGCATTTCGTTCCCGCCGACCGCAAGTTCGCCGATCGTGACCGCGTCGCCGCGCTCTGTGATCTCCCCGTAACGCGCGCGCACCTCTCCGATGCGGGAAAGCATTTCCGGAATGCGCGACGGTTCCTTTGCCATGGAATCCGCCGTCTGCAGCGCAAGATACGCCGGAAAGGCCTCCCTTCCGACAGCGGCAAGGCACCTTCTGACGGCCTCCGTCTCCCCTTCCGGCCTTAAGGAATGGCAGCGGATGAGGTGGACGGTCCGCCGGATCGTATCGTTGTCAAACTTCAGGTCCCGGAGGATCTCCCCGGCCATTTCCGCGCCCCGTTCCGCATGGCCGTGGAAATGATCTTCCCCGTCTTCCCCGACCGTGCGCAGGGCAGGTTTCGCGACGTCATGCAGCAGCGCGGCGAGCCGGAGCACGGGTTCCGCCGGCACATGCGGCAATGCAAGAAGCGTATGCTCCCCGACGTTTACATGATGATAGCCGCAGTGCTGCGGGGTCTTCATCATCGCGTCGAACCACGGCAGGATCACCGCCGTAATGCCTGTCTCATAAAGGATCCGGAAATCGCCCGGCCTGTCCGAGATGAGCAGCTTCACAAGCTCGTCCCGGATCCGCTCTTTGCTGATGCGCGGAAGATTGCGGGCGCTTATGCGGATCTCCCGCAGCGTTTCCTCCTCGATCGAGAACCCAAGCTGCGCCGCGAAGCGGACCGCCCGGAGGATCCGGAGCACGTCTTCGGAAAACCGTTCCGACGCTTTTCCGACACAGCGTATACGCTTCTCCCGGAGATCCTCCTGCCCGCCGAAAAGATCGACAAGGCCGCTCTTCGGATTCCACGCCATCGCGTTGACCGTGAAATCACGCCGCTTGAGATCTTCCTCCAGCCTGTCGGAAAAGGTGACCTCCTTCGGATGCCGCATATCCTCATACGCGCCGTCGAGCCGGTACGTGGTCACTTCATACGCGCCGCCGGAAAGCAGCACGGTGACCGTTCCGTGCGCGATACCGGTGTCCACGGTCCGGCGGAAGATCCTTTTGATCTCGGACGGAAGCGCGTTCGTCGTGACGTCGTAATCCTTCGGCGTCCGGCAAAGCAGCATATCCCTGACACATCCGCCGACCGCATAGGCTTCGTATCCGTTCTCCTCAAGACGCCGTATGAGCGCGGACACAGGTCCGGGAAGACGCATTTCCATCGGTTTTCCGTCCTCCGGCGCCTTAATAGGCCTTTCCCCAGAGGACGCGGTATTTCGCCTTCTTTCCACAGCAGACGCAGACCGCCCCTTCTTCCGGTTCGCCGCCCTTTAAGGGGATGCAGCGGCTCGTGACGGCAAGATCTTCCTTGATCTTTTCTTCGCAGGACGTCTCGCCGCACCAGTGCGCGCGGATAAAGCCCGGCTGTTCGTCGGCGATGCGGCGGAAGGTCTCGTAATCATCCGCTTCGTAGATATGGGAATCCCGGAATGCCTTCGCCTTTTCGAAGAGATTCCGCTGGATCTCATCGAGCATGTTCCTGACGGCGTCTTCGATATTTTCCACGGAGACGACAGTCTTCTCTCCGGTGTCGCGGCGTACGAACACCACGGTGCCGGACGCGATATCGCGCGGGCCCATCTCTATGCGCATCGGGAAGCCGCGCATTTCCTGTTCGGCGAACTTCCATCCCGGGCTCTTGTCCGTATCGTCGAGTTTGACGCGTATGCCGGCGTCCTTCAGCTTCCGGCAGAGCTTCTCCGCCTCGGCAAGCACGCCTTCCTTCCGCATCTGGATCGGGATCACGACCGCCTGGATGGGCGCGATCCTCGGCGGGAGCACAAGGCCCGAATCGTCGCCGTGGACCATGATGATGGCGCCGATCATGCGGGTCGTCATGCCCCAGGAGGTCTGGTGCACGTATTTGACCTGGTTGTCGCGGTCGGTGAACTGCACGCCGAACGCCTTCGCGAACCCGTCGCCGAAGTTATGGCTCGTGCCGGACTGCAGCGCCTTCCCGTCGTGCATCAGGGCCTCGATCGTATAGGTCGCTTCCGCGCCGGCGAATTTTTCCTTTTCGGTCTTGCGTCCGCGGACGACCGGGATCGCCAGGACCTCTTCGCAGAAATCCGCGTAGACGTTCAGCATCTGCTCTGTCCTTGCCGCAGCTTCCTCGGCCGTGGCGTGCGCGGTATGGCCTTCCTGCCACAGGAATTCGCGCGAGCGCAGGAACGGGCGCGTCGTCTTTTCCCAGCGGACGACAGAGCACCACTGGTTGTAAAGCCGCGGCAGATCACGGTAGGAATGGATATCCTTCGAATAGAGGTCGCAGAACAGCGTCTCGGAGGTCGGACGTACGCACATCTTCTCCTGCAGCGGCGTAAGACCGCCCTGTGTGACCCAGGCCACTTCCGGCGCGAAGCCCTCTACGTGGTCTTTTTCCTTCTCCAGAAGCGATTCCGGAATGAACATGGGCAGGTATACGTTTTCCACGCCCGTCTCCTTGAACCGTCTGTCAAGCTCGTTCCGGATGTTCTCCCAGATCGCGTACCCGGCCGGCTTGATGACCATACAGCCCTTCACGGACGTATAGCCGGTCAGCTCCGCCTTTTTGACCACGTCGGTATACCACTGCGCGAAATCCACATCGCGCGACGTGATCGCCTCTACCATTTTCTTTTCGTCTGCCATGGTTTCTTTGCTCCTGTCTTAATTATGCCGCGCATCCTGCGCGCTTCCTTTTCTACAGTTCCAGTTCCACCCTGCGTCCGCTCCTCGTATACCGGTAGTACCGGACGCCGGCCGCGTTGAACATCCGGCGCGACGCTATGGAGGAAGGTGTTTCATGATACTTGTCGCTGTCATAGATCACCGTCCGGATCCCGGCCTGGATGATCGCCTTCGCGCATTCGTTGCACGGGAACTCCGTAACGTAAAGCTTCGCGTTATCCAGCGATCCGCCGCGGTAATTGAGGATCGCGTTCAGCTCGCTGTGCGCCACGTAAAAATACTTCTTATCCAGCGGGCTCTCCGCCTCGCGGCACCACGGGAACTCATCGTCCGAGCAGCCGATCGGAAAACCGTTGTAGCCCATCGAAAGGATCTTGTTGTCCTCACTGACGATGCACGCGCCCACCTGTGTGTTCGGATCTTTCGAACGCATGGCGGAAAGGGCCGCGACGCCCATGAAATACTCGTCCCAGGAAAGATATCCCTGTCTTTTGTCACTGCCCATAGTCACTCCTATGCCCTAAGGCTTCCTATTTATTTACAGCCGGTTCCTGCGGCGCTATGCCGGAAGGACCGTATGACCGGCTGCCTTGAGAAGGCGGTTCATGATCGCGCTCCCAAGAGACGGTGTCTCAAACGCTTCCGAATAGACCGTATCGATCCCTTCCTCATCAAAGCGGCGGAGCGTTGTGTACAGATTATGCGCGATTTCTTCCTCCCGCGCAAGATGTCCCGCGGAGAAAATACGTACGTCCGGATACAGTCCTTCATGCTCCCCGCAGCACAGGACGGCCGTTTTGCGGCCGGCCGCCGTCTCTTTCCGCACTTCCGTAAGGATCGCGCGGACCACGTCGTCCGGCTTTCCTTCGACGATCACGATCTTCGCGCGCGGCGCGTAGTGCCGGTAGCGCATACCGGGCGCCTTCGGCCGGACGTTCGAATCCTCCCGGAGTATTCCCGGATCCGTACGGGCGCTGCCCAGGATGCGGCGGATATCCGCCTCCGCGTAATAACCGGGCCTCAGGATCGTAGGTACGTCCTCCGTCAGATCGACGATCGTCGATTCAAGGCCGATCTCGCATTCCCCGCCGTCGAGGATCATGTCGATCCGTCCGGAAAGATCCTCCTCGACGTGCCGCGCGCAGGTCGGCGAAGGCCGCCCCGAAGTGTTTGCGCTCGGCGCCGCAATATATCTGCCGGACGCTTCGATCAGCGCGCGCGCGACAGGATGGGACGGAAAACGGACCGCTACGGTCGGAAGACCGCCGGTCGTCTGGTCCGGCACGCAGGCCGCTTTCGGAAGGATCATGGTAAGCGGGCCCGGCCAGCACGCCTTAGCAAGGCGCCATGCCGCGTCCGGTACAGAGGACGCCAGGCGTTCCAGCGCGGAAAGATCCGCGATATGGACGATCAGCGGATTATCCGAAGGACGCCCTTTCGCGGCATAGATCGCTGCCGACGCGCCCGGATCAAGCGCGTCCCCGCCAAGTCCGTACACCGTTTCCGTGGGGAAAGCAACCAGACCGCCCCGTCTCAGTACGCAGGCGGCCTCTTCAACGGCGCTCGGATCGATCCGCCGGGGATCGATCCGGCGGACGATCGTCTCCATATCCGTTATGTCCCCGCCGTGTAAGTCCTCGGAAGATTGATCTCTGTCAGATCCGGTTCCGTCTCATCCTCGTCAAAGTCTTCCTCGACTTCCGGGATATCCATGACCGCCGTATCGAGTTCTTCCGGCATATCTTCCGTGCCGTCGGCCGCGAAATCGATGCGCGGCGGCAGTTCGCGGAGGATCTCCGAAACTTCTACCTTGCTGCCGGTGAACTTGCCTTCCGCCCGGTCAAGGATATCCGCAAGGGCGCGGATCTCGGACCAGATCTTCCGGTACTGCGCCTGGCCGTCTTCCATTGCCGCCCTGACCTGTTCCTCGACCGCGTCGACGCGCCGCTTTGCTTCCGCGTCGGCTTCCGCAAGGATCTTCTGTTCTTTTTCATGGGCCGCCTTCATGGTCTCGTCCGCACGTACTTCGGCATCATAGACCAGGGAAGCGATCTTGTCGTAATTTTCGATATACTTCTTATACTTCGTCTCGATCTGGTACTCCAGCGTCTCGCGCTGCTGTTCCTTCAGAGCGACGCGGCGGCGGAGCTCCGCGATCACGCGGTCTTTTTCGCGGCTTGCTTCTTCGATCCGCGCGATCTTTTTCTTCTGATCCTCTTCCATGCCGTCGATGTACGCGTCGACCTCTTCCTTGCTGTACCCCTTGATCTCAATGCTGAACGATCTTTCCATATTATCCTCCGCTGCATCTTTATGGTTGCTGCCATATCTAAACGAACAGGTTGCCCCGTTTCTTACGATTTAAAATAATCCGAAATGACCGGCCATACGCCGTAGTCCTCCAGCCCGAGTTTCCAGAAAGCCACGCCGGAAACGCCCCCCTGCTGTGCTTCGGTCAGTTTCAGCTCCAGCGATCTCAGATCCTCGACCCACATCTCTTTTTTCGGGCTGCCGCCGGCCGTATAGGCATAGGTCTGCCCCAGTTCGGCATCCCAGCGGGTCTGCATGCCGTTCTCCGCGATGACCTGCTGCGCCTCCTGCATCCCCATGGCACGGCTCGTCGGCCGCTCGGAGGAGACCGTCTCCCACAGCCTTGTGTAGAACGGCAGGGCGATAATGGTCTTTTCCGCCGTCGCTTCCTCCACTCCGCCCGAGACCGCCGCCCGGACCCATGCAAGCGACGAAACACTTCCCGCGGTCTCGCTGCCGGCATAGTGTTCGTCGTATGCCATGATAATGAGATAATCGGCGACCTCCGCCTGCGCGGGCCGGTTCAGGAACGCGTTGTATGCCTGCGGCACATAGCTGCAGACCGAAAGGATCAGCTGCCTGCTCCTGCATACGGCGGACAATTCCCGGATAAACGCGAGATACGCGTCCGCGGATGCGGCGCTGACGTTCTCAAAGTCGAGGCAGACTCCTTCCGCCCCGCAGGCTATGGCGCCGTCCGTGATCGTCCGGATCATGCTGTCCCGTGCATAGGTATTCCGGAGCGCTTCCCCAGTCTCCGCCTGGGATGAGACAGCGCCGTCAAAATCATTGGCGACCGCCCAGACGGTCATTCCCCTCGCCGCGGCTTCCTGTACGTAAGCGGTGCTCGTCAGGTCCGTCATCTGCCCGTCCGTCGAATTCAGGAAGAACCAGGTCGGCGCGATCACGTTGACGCCGCTTACACCGGTAAGGGACCGGACCAGCGCGTCGTTTGCCGCCTGCGAATCGGTCTGGTGGAACAGCAGAACGATATCGCCTTCCTTGCGGATGCAGGAATATTCACTGCCGCCGGGCTGCGGTGACCGGGATTCCCGGATCGGTCCGAGTTCCCCGCGCAGCACGTATCCCGGAATGCCGCTGTCGGAAGCCACTGCGATAAAGCCGTTTTCCTCCGTTTCGGAAAGGACACGCAGATGCGCGCCGGCCGGCAGATCGCTCAGGATCGGCGCCTTGATGTCCGGTCCTGTTCGGAGCGATGCCTCCGCCGCCGTTTCCGTTTCGGAAAGCGTTTTGTCCTTCCAGATCACGAGTCTTGACGGTTCCTCCCCGAAAGAACAGTCGGCTGCGGAATACGCGGAAAGAAAATCGACGGAAAGATATACTTCCCCGCCCTCCGCGATCACTTCCCGCCCGTCGCTGCTCTGGATTCGGATGATCTGCGTGGGGGTCGTCAGCGTCAGGATCCCGTTCAGGTCATCATAAAAGATCTTATCGGTGATATACGCTTCCGCGGTCTCATAAGGAACATAAAGCGTTCCGTCCCGTTCTACGCCGTATGTGTCGAGGAACCGGCCGTCCGCAAAGATCGCGGTCGTCCCTTCCGGTACCGCGAAATAGGAAGACGGCAGAACATGCTCCGTCGATGGCGTATGCAGCTCCCGGATATAGGCCCGGATCCCGAGGCCGGCTATGATGACCGCCAGGATCAGGACTGCGATCACGGGCACGGGATTCGCCTTTTTTCTGCGTTTTGTCTGTCGATACATGGTTTGATTCTACCATATCTTGCGGCGTTGCACCAGTATCGGCGCAAGAATTTGTGGACATTTGGGGTAAATTTTAAGACGGGCCCGGAATCTGCGTGCACGCCGGGAACCATCTCCCGCTCCGGGTCCGTCTTCCGTTTTTAGTTCTGCCGGGTATCGCTTACCCGTTCGTTTACTGGTTACAGGGTGCGCAGCCTCCTTTCTCCCGCTGATCGCGGATCTTTGTGTCTGAAGCTCCTCCCGCTGCCGCGGCGTTTGTTCGCAGGCTCTTTCATACGGCGTCCGACCGGCGGGACGGTGGTCCCGGGACGCCGCGGAAAAAGCTGTCGGCCATAAGGCGCGTGCAGTGCGGCTGCACCGCGCGGCACGGACCGCTTCCGTCTTTGCGCTTTCCGCGGCTTCACGGCAGCGGGTCCTGCTTCGCACGGTATGATACGCCGCCGGAAAGAGCGTTTTCAGTATAGAACGGCGTACGCACCCGCCCAAGACCTCCGCGGCATTTCTGAACAGATCCGGCTTTCTTTTGAACAAAAACGGTATCACCGGCCCGAATTTACGGGAATTTCATTTACACTTTTGCTTTCCTTGTGTATAATCACAAAAAAGCCCCGGATGCGCGCGTCCGGTCAGACAGGCGCAACGCCTCTCCGTATTGACACAAAGAAAGATGAAACTGGAAAAGATCAGTGACAACCAGATACGCTGCACGCTGACGAAGGAAGACCTCGAAAGCCGTCACATCAGGATCTCCGAGCTTGCCTATGGCTCGGACAAGGCGCGTGCGCTCTTTCAGGACATGATGAAGCAGGCGCGGGCGCGTTTCGGCTTCAACGCCGACAACATCCCGCTTATGATCGAAGCGATCCCCGGCAAGGACGGCATCATGCTGCTGATCTCGAAGGTCCAGGATCCGGAGGAACTGGACGCCCGTTTCGCGCGGTTCGCGCCCCAGCAGAATGGAAAGAAAAACATACCGGACCTTCATATCGACGACGCCGACGATATCGTCAACATGATACGCCAGCTGTATGAAGCGAAAAAGAAGGCCGCAACGCCCTCCGAAGACGGGACCGCTTCCCCGGTCACGCAGGAGGCGGCGCCCGAAAGCGCAAAACCGGAGCCTTCGCCCGCCCCGTCCGAAAAGCCCGACAGAAAGCTTGATTTCGAACGCATCCTGCGCTTTGCCACGCTGGATCTCGTGATCGCTGCGGCACGCTCGCTCGGAGAAGCATACAACGGCAACAACAGCCTCTACAAGGATACGGACGATCTGCCTTACTGCCTGATCCTCCATAAATCGGCGCATACACCGGAAGAGTTCAACCGGGTCTGCAACATTCTTGCTGAATTCGGTTCGAGCCGCGAATGCACGCCGGCCAAGGAGGCGCATCTTCGGGAGCACGCGAAGGTGATCATCGGCACGAGGGCCCTGCAGAAGCTCCGGCAGCTGTGACGCAGACCCGCCGCCCTCCGGCGCTTCTCCCGCAAAAGACAATAAAAAGATCAGCGGAACGGTCCGCTGATCTTCTTTTTCTTTTTCCGGTGATGCGGTCTTTACTGCGCCTTCGCCGCAAGGAACGCGTTGATCTTCTCGGTAATAAGATCCGCATCGACGCCGTGCACCATGGCGGCTTCCTCCAGCGACTCCATCTGGGACGCCGGGCAGCCGAGGCAGTGCATACCCATTTCAAACAGGATCGGGGCCGTTTCGATATCCACGGAAAGGATCTCACCGATCGTCATATCCTTTGTGATCATGCTGTATATACCTCCTTCTTTGCCTACCCGCAGGATATGCCTGCCGGACATTACCATTTTTCTGAAATGTGATTATACGTGCTTGCTTCTGCATTTGCAAGCGGAATTCCTACTGTTTTACTCTAATTTACGAATACATACTGTTTCATGCGACGGAGAGCTTCCGCGACACGGCTCGTCGGCAGGGCGTGGTTCATGCGGAACGCCCATTCCCCCCGGAAAGGCCGTCCGTCCTGTACGGCCACGCCGACGTCGTGACATTTCTTCAGGACTTCGTCCATCGTTTCACCGGTCTTTTCGCACCATTCCCTGCAGTCGAAGAACATCATGTACGTCGCGTCCGGCATCGCGGCCCATACGCCGGGGAATTCATCGCGCGTGCATTCAAAGATCATCTTCGCGTTCTCCGAAAGCACCCGGTTCATCTCGTCGACCCAGGCGGCGCCCATCTCCGAATAGCCGCCCATAAGCGCATAGTACGCAAGGAGATTTCCCTTGTTGTAGACCGTGCGGTCCTTGATGGCGCGGATCCGGTCCCGGAGATACGGATCATAGATGATGTCGTAGGCGCCGTAGAGGCCGGCCAGGTTGAAGGTCTTCGCGGTCCCGTAAATGGAGACCGTATGCGTCCTTGCGTAATCGCTGACCGTATGGGCCGGCACGTGTTTCGTTCCGAACAGCATGATATCGGACCAGACCTCATCGGAAATGCACAGCACGCCGTACTTTTCGAAAAGGTCCATCATTTCCCGGATCTCTTCCTTTGTCCAGGCGCGGCCGACCGGATTCTGCGGATTGCAGAAGACGGCGGCGCGGATATGGTGCTTCCGGATCTTTTTTTCCATATCGTCAAGATCCATATACCATTTCCCGTTGCGTACGGTCATCGGACTCTCAATATTCTTGTAGCCGATATTGTCAATGACGCTTGTGAACCCGATATAGGCGGGCGTATTGATGAGCACGCCCTCTCCGGGTTCCGCGACCGCGCGGACCGCCGCTGCCACGCAGCCGAGCACCCCGTTATCATAGCCGAGGTTCTCCTCCGTTACGTCGCAGACGCCGTTCCGCGTGCTCTGCCACCACGAAATGGCCTCGATATATCCCTTCGGGGTTCCGAAATAACTTAAATGAGGATACTGAAGACGTCCCGTCATCGCGTCGGTGATCGACTGCGGATACGGGAAATTCAGATCGGCCACCCACATCGGGATCAGGTCGAACCCTTCCTTCGGCGCACCCGGACACCCCGGCGTCCCGACCGCGTCGATCGCGGACGCGTCCTGTCCCCTCCGGTCCATGACCGACGTAAAGTCAAAATGATACTCCATCTTATCCTCCTCCGTTACATGGCCGCACTGTCCCGCCGCCCGCACATAAATGCGGCAGCATCGCCAATGCTATGCCGCCGCTCTGTTTCAGCCTTCTACGTCCGCCTTCTGTTCATAAGG
>JAFOIS010000158.1 GCA_017420605.1 Lachnospiraceae bacterium
GACGTCGGAATTGTACGGCAGAAGGCTTCCCGTGATCAGCGTTTCGATCGGCATGTTGCCGTACTGGGAGGAGCCGCCGCACCAGCGGTAGGAAAAACCGATCGCAAGCTGGCTGCCCTTGTAATAATGCGAGGGCTGGACCGAAAAGCGCTGTCCCGGTTTGTATTTGTCCTTCCAGTTTTCGCCGACGGCCACGATGTCGCCGCAGAACTCGTGTCCGACCATGACCGGGTTTTCCGCGACGTCGTCCGGCACTTTCTTATGCTCGGCGCCCTTGACGACGCCTTTATAGGTCGACAGGCAGATGGTATCGGAAACGATCTTCACCTGCACGTCATCCGGTCCGACCTCCGGAAGTTCGACCTCCTCGAGGCGAAGATCCATCTTTCCGTAAAGCCTTACGCACTTTGTTTTCATATGTCCTCCCGTCTTCTGCCGCGTTCCGCGGCGTCCATCCAGTCTCTGCGCCGTCCGTTTCCGGCCCGCCCGTTATACCAGCGGGCGCACCGCGTCATATACGCGTCGGTAGCGGTCATAGATCTCCATATAGGCTTCATGCATATCCGCCCGCGGCGCATAAGTCTCGGTCTCCTCGACCATATGCGCGGCCGCGTCGTCAAGATCGCGGAACAGGCCTGTGGCGATCCCGGTCAGCATGGCCGATCCGACCGTGCCGGCGTCCGCCGTCCGGAGCGCCGTGATCGGGAGGTCGAGCACGTCGGCCTTCATCTGCATCCAGACCTTCGACCGTGCGCCGCCGCCGGTCGCGTTCAGCTTTGTGAAACGGATGCCGGAGCCGGCAAGCGCTTCGTAATTGACCCGCATTTCATAGGCAACGCCTTCCATGCAGGCGCGGTAGATCTCCGGAAGGCCGGTCCCGCTCGTAAGCCCGAGGATCGCGCCGCGGGAGCCGGTATCCATGTACGGCGTCGCCGCGCCGGCGAAATGCGGGAGGACGAGAAGCCCGGACGGCTTTTCCTTTCCGTCGTTTGCAAGAAGATAGGCGCGCTCGAGGTATTCATTTACCGAAATGCCCTCGCTCTTTGCCAGTACCTTTTCGTGTCCGGCAAGTGTGTCGGTGCACCACTGAATGAGCGCCCCGCCGGTGTAGGAAAAGGCGTACGCCACGTATTTGCCCGGCAAAACGTACGGCACCACGGAAAAATACCCGCGGCTCATGACGTCGATGTCCGGGAGGCTGTCATAGATCGGCGTAAGGCATTCCACCGTGCCCGCGCCGTCGACCGCGACCGAGCCGTCGAACGCTCCCGCGCCGACTGCCGCCGCCACCTGGTCGTGGCTGATGGAAACGATCCGGCACTCCTTCGGAAGGCCCGTTTTCCGCGCGGTTTCTTCGGTAATGCAGCCGGCAGGCGTACCGGTCGGCACCGGCTCGCTCATAAGATCCCTGTCGATCCCGGCCGCTTCGAAAACTTCGTCGCTCCAGGACATGGTCCGGATGTCGAAGGCCATGGTCCGGGTCGCGAGCGAGTAGTCGATCTGCGCGTTTCCGGTCAGATGACGCACCACATAGTCTTCGATCAGATGCACATGCTTTGCCGCCGCGTAGGTTTCCGGATGATGCGCCTTGATCCACATCATCTTGCCGATCGAATACATTTCATGCGGACGCAGGCCCGTGATATGCGCGATCCGCCGCTCGCCGATCCTCTCCGACAGTGCGGCGCACTCCTCCGCCCCGCGCGGATCGGTATAAAGCATGGCGTCGTGCAGCGGCTGTCCCTCCGCGTCCACCATAACGAACGTTTCCCCGAAGCTGGTCACGCCGATCCCTCCGATGTCCGGGTACTGCTCCGTCATTTCCCGGATGGCCGCGAATACGCCGTCCATGATCCCGCTCACGTCGATCTTATGGCCGCTCACGTGCCGCCGTACCGGGTAATCCCGCGAGGCTTTCCCGAGCATTTTCCCGTTCTCGTCGAATACAGTCAGTTTGCATCTCGTCGTTCCGATGTCCAGTCCTGCGATCTTCATGATTTTTCCTTTCCGGCATTCCGCCGTCCGGCATATCACCGCAATGCACACTGCGTCATTTTCATTATCACGCCAGACCCTTTTTTAATCAAGTCCGGGGAACGATTTGACATAGAAAAAGCGGATGACCGCGCCGTCTCCGGTCCCGGTCATCCGCCAGAATTTGCAGAAACCCTCTGTTACGGAAAGATCTCAGATGCAGAGAGACCTCTCTGCGGCCTCTGTCAGATCACTTTTTCACACGTCACGCACGCCCCGTACACGCCGGCGGTCCGGATCGCTTCCTCGAGGGCCGCGCCGATCCTGTCCGGCGTTTCGGCGACCGCAACGCCCGCCTTGCGGAGCGCCGTGATCTTGCCGGCCGCCGTGCCTTTCCCGCCGGAAATGATCGCGCCGGCATGCCCCATGCGCTTTCCTTTCGGCGCGGACTGGCCGCCGATAAAAGCCGCGACGGGCTTGGTCATGCGTTCACGGATGAAGGCGGCCGCCTCTTCCTCGCCGCTGCCGCCGATCTCGCCGTTCATGACGACGGCGTAGGTATCCGGGTCGGCTTCAAACGCGGCCAGCGTGTCAATGAAGCCGGTGCCGCGGATCGGATCCCCGCCGATCCCGACGACCGTGGACTGGCCGATGCCGCGGTCGGAAAGCTGCTTTACGGCTTCGTAGGTCAGGGTCCCGGAGCGGGAAATGACGCCCACGTGTCCCTTCCTGTGGATATACCCCGGCATGATGCCGATCTTGCATTCGTCCGGCGTGATGATGCCCGGGCAGTTCGGCCCGATAAGGCGGACGTCCTTGCCGGCAAGATACCGCATGACCTTCGCCATGTCGAGGACCGGAATGCCTTCCGTGATGCAGACGATGAGGCTGATCCCGGCATCCGCCGCCTCGAACACCGCGTCCGCGGCGAACTTCGGCGGCACATAGATCACACTGGCGTTCGCGCCGGTCTTCTCTTTCGCTTCCCGCACCGTCTCGAACACCGGGACGCCAAAGACCTCCTGGCCGCCCTTGCCGGGGGTCACGCCGCCGACGACGTTCGTGCCGTAGGCCACCATCTGTTCCGTATGAAATGCGCCCTGTTTGCCGGTGATGCCCTGTACGATAAGACGCGTATCCTTATTTACCCATATACTCATGTCGATCCGCCTTCCTCCGCTTACTTCGCGGCCCCGATCGCGAGTTTCGCGCCTTCCGCCATGCTGCCCGCGGCGATGATCGAAAGACCGGACGCCCGGAGGATCTCTTTCCCCTTATCGGCGTTCGTGCCTTCCAGCCGCACGATGAGCGGTACGGAAATGCCGAGTTCCCGCGCGGCCTCCACGACGCCTTCGGCAATGATATCGCACTTCATGATGCCGCCGAAGATATTGACGAAGATCGCCTTAACGCCCGGGTCCGAAAGTACGATCTCGAACGCCGCCTTGACCTTCTGCGCGGTCGCGCTGCCGCCGACGTCGAGGAAATTGGCGGGCGAGCCGCCGTAGGCGGACAGGATGTCCATCGTCGCCATGGCAAGGCCGGCGCCGTTGACAAGGCAGCCGATGTTGCCGGAAAGATGGACGTAGGAAAGGCCCTGTGCCTGCGCGCGCAGTTCCATCGGGTCCTCTTCCGCCGGATCTTTGAGGTCCGCGATCTCCGGATGCCGGTACAGCGCGTTGTCGTCGAAATTCACCTTCGCGTCGAGGCAGAGGAGCTTTCCTTCCTTTGTCAGCACCAGCGGATTGATCTCCACCAGTGAGCAGTCCTTTTCGAGATAGAGCCGCACCATCGAACGGAGCAGGGCGTGCAGTTCCTTCGTCTGCGCCGCGTCGAGCCCGAAGGACGCGGCGACCGGTAGTCCCTCGTACGTCCGGTAGCCGGTCATCGGCGAGACAGGGATCGTCAGGATCGCTTCCGGGCGCGTCTTCGCGGTCTCTTCGATCTCGACGCCGCCTTCCGCGGAGGAGACGATCACAAGGCCCGCGTTCTCCATATCCCCGGTCACGGCAAGATAGAATTCCTTCTGTACGTCGACCGCTTCCGTCACGAGAAGCTTCGAAACGAGCTTCCCGTCCGGGCCGGCCTGATGCGGATAGATACGTTTTCCGAGGAGATTTTCCGCGCAGGAAAATGCTTCCGCGGGCGAGTGCACGAGCTTTACGCCGCCCGCCTTTCCGCGGCCGCCGGAATGCACCTGCGCCTTCAGCACACAGGTCTCATAATGCTCCGCCGCTTCCTTCGCGCCTTCCGGCGTCGTCACCATATAACCGCCCGGTACCGGCGCGCCGTATTCCCGGAGCAGCTCTTTTGCCTGATATTCGTGGATCTTCATGCCGTGGCTCCCTGCATCAGCTTCTCGCCTTCCGAAAGGGCGGTCAGATTGATCTTTTCCGTTCCGGACGGAACGTGCATGGCGACCGCCTTCGCCAAAGACTCCCGGTCGACGATATGCAGCATCTCATTGATGCAGCCGAC
>JAFOIS010000159.1 GCA_017420605.1 Lachnospiraceae bacterium
CCTCTGCGGCCACGGTAAAGCGTGCCGTTTCCCCGACGGCGGCTTCCGCGTCCTGCGGCTGCATGGTAATTCTGACCGTCCTTTCTGTCACCGTAAGGACGGCTGCGTCTGACGTGACCGTCTTGCCGTTTTCATCCGTGATTTTACAGCGGTACTGATAACCGTCACGCGACGGCGCCGCAACAACGTGAAGCTCCGCCGTATTGTAGCCCGACGTAGCAGATGTACTGTTTCGCCATCTCGTCGTCCCCGCGATCTTGTACTGCCACTGATACGAGGCAACAGGACCTTCCGCGCCGACCGAAAAGACGGCTGTTTCATTCTCCTCCGCTTCCCGGTCCTGCGGCTGGGCTGTGATCGTGACGGACGCCGTCTGTTCAAAAGTATAGATCACCCGTCCGGTGCTGACATTTCCGAATCTGTCGTATGCGTAGATATCCGTGACGTAAGTCCCCAGCTCATTATTATGATCGGACCGGTCCACCCGGAAAGACGTGATGCCGTTGCTGGTAGTTCCGAGCGCTTTTTCATTGGTGCCCCAGTCTTTCAGCAGATCATCCTGGTCGCCGTATGTGGTCCATGTCGGGAATCTGACCTGGGAGACCGCATCGTTATCTGTTACTCTGCATGTGACCGTGTATCCCGCGCTGTCCGCCGCTACCTGAATGTCTGAAATCACAGGAGGCTCCGTGTCCGCGCCGGTCGTATACCTGGGTCTTCCGAACCCCAATACTCTCTGGTATCCCCAGATCGAATCGGGAACATAAGAACAGGCACTTGCCGAAACAGCGCCGTTTTTCTGATTGCCGCCGACCAGTGTAGCGACTCTGGTCGCTTCATCGAAGCCCGTTACGATCGCAACGTGCTGTACCCTGTCGTTGCCGAAAAAAATGAAGTCTCCCGTCATCGGCGTCCCGGTCATGGACGTATCATACGCCGCTCCGTTTGCTTTTAAGTAGTCAAATAACCGGCCAGGCATGGCGCCGTTCTTGTCGTAGGCCACATAAAGGCCAGCGCCTGCCTGATCCGCGCACCAGCAGGCAAACATGGCGCACCATCCCTCGTTCGTATAGTCGTGCCCCCAGTTCGTGACCCCGTTCCACCAGGCTCCGTAGACCGTACCGTCCGATTCCGCGTACCCGATCTGCGATGCGGCAATATTGGCGATATCCAGCGCCTGATTGCCCGTTAAGGCGGGAACCGGATATGCAGGCGGATATGCATAACATTTGATATTGAAGAGGACAATGAAAACAACGAGCAATACCCCTGTTCTCAATAAGCTGACTCTTTTTGCCATTTTCCGCTCCTTTCGCAGCTCCGGCTGCACTCTGCCGGCCCGGCAGGATCCGCAGGCCGGCTACCGCGTTCCGTTCCGCCGGCCGTGCCGGCGGGTATCACCACGGTAAAAACCAGTAATCCTCCGCTTCCCGGTCACCGAACTCATTTCTCGTAAACAGAAAATACGAATCATGCCCGGCGTCGAGGAAGGTCGCGTCGATGTAATACGTCTCCCCGCCGACCCGGACGGCATTCCAGGAATGCCCCTCCGCTTCGCCGTCGACGTACGCCGTCCCGCTCACGATCCAGCAGGGCAGACCGAGGAAATCACAGAGGGCTTTCATCGCGGCGGCGTAGCCGCTGCAGACGGTATGCCCCTCCACGAGGGCGCCGTAGGCGGAAAGCAGGAACCAGTCCTCTCCCGCAAGCGCATCCGACGAGATCCGGTCCGCGAGATCCGTGTCATAGTCCGTAAGGGCGAGTACCCGGTCCGTAACGAGGCGGTACTGCTCCTCCTCGGTCAGCCCGGCGGCCTGCTCCATAAGGTCCGCGCCCTCCGCTTCGACCGTATCCCGAAGGATCCGGACTTTTTCCTCCCGGTCCGCGTAAGACGGGATAAAGTCACAGGAAAACTCCAGGACCTCATCCTCCGCGCCGCGGACGCAGCTCGTGTAGTAGGAATCGAGCGGGCAGGCCAGATCGGCACAGTCGTTGGCCGCCGCGACTTCGACGACATGCGCGGTCTCCCGCCAGTCGCGGGTCCCTTCGCAGCGGATCGCGAAAAGGTCCGTCCAGTCGCTGTTCCGGGAAATGAGAAGTTCCGCGATCTCCCCGTCTGTAAGATCCGCCGCCTCAAAGACCTCGCCGGCCGCGTCGTCGCGCAGAGTCATGGAGACCGTAAGGACGAGGCCGTCGTCAAATTCGGCAGCTTCCGTGCGGGACATAGAGAGATAATAGGAAGAGACGGCGTTGTCGTCGAGGATCCGCCCGGTATCTGCTTTCACCGCCGCGGCATGTCCGATGACCGCATCGTTTGCCTTCGCCGTATCCGCGTATCCGTTTCCGGAGACCCCGGTGCCCGCCTCCGCCTTATCCGGCAGATCTTCCGTAAAAACGAAAACTTCCTCCGTCCGTCCTTCCCGGATCGCGGCAAGCAGGACGTCCCGGACGAGTTCCTCCGACCAGGCGCCGTAAAAGTATGCACCTCCGGGGAGATAGTCCTGACGGCCGGCAGCCGCCTCATTTACCGCGGCGATCAGGGTAAGGCGCGGGATGCCCGTCACCGGTTCAAGAAGAAAATCCGTCGAATCGAAAAACGCGCCGAG
The DNA here is from genome assembly GCA_017420605.1 of Lachnospiraceae bacterium. Lineage (GTDB taxonomy): Bacteria > Bacillota > Clostridia > Lachnospirales > Lachnospiraceae > Chordicoccus. The sequence goes on from JAFOIS010000159.1 coordinate 2,607, forward strand.
CGTATACGTCTCCCTGAGAAGCGCATCCAGGTCCCGCCGGATCTCTTCCATCCTTGCACGGAGCGGCGTGCCGTCCGGTCGGAGGAGGACCGAGACTTCTCCGCTTCCGCCCTGCGCCGGATCCGCCGGGCCGGCAGACGGCGCCGCAGAAGCCCCGTCAAGGACCGTCTCCAGCATTTCCGCAAGGAGCTCCTTTCCGTACGGCCGCGAGGCGCGGAACGTCCCTTTGGCCTTTTTCTCCAGCGTCCGGCCTGCAAAAACCGCCTCTTCAGAGGAAGAGGCGGACACAGCGCGGCCGCAGGACGCGCAGAGAATCATGACCAAAAGCAGCGCAAGGGCTGCCGCGGAACGCTCTTTCACTATCCTTTGATACCCGACGAGACCAGCGACTGCACGAAAGATTTCTGCGCCACGAAGAAGAGGATCATGATTGGGAACAGCATAAGCACGTTAGCCGCCATGATCGCCGCCGTATCCTGCGAATACTGATCAGACAGGTACTTGACTGCAAACGGCAGCGTGTACTTGGCCGGGGTACGCAGATAAAGCAGCGGCCCTTCATAGTTATTCCAGGACCAGATAAAATAGAGGAAAAGAAGTGTTGTCCACGATGCCTTGACATTCGGCAGCGCAATACTCCAGTAGGTACGCGGATAGCTTGCGCCATCGATCTTCGCCGCGTCGAGAAGATCGCCCGGCAGCGACATAAAAGCCTGCCGCATCAGGAAAACGCCATAAGTGCCACCGAGAAAATAGCCGAGGTACAGGGCGGCGTGCGTGTCGACGAGTCCCATCTTGGAATACAGAAGGAAGGTCGGCATCAGCGTTACCATGCCTGGGATCATGGTCGTCATGAGCTTCAGAAGGAACAGTTTGTCCCGCCCGACGAACCGCAGTTTCGCATAGGCAAAACCGGCCATCGTGCAGGAAAAGAACGTTCCGATCATCGCGATGCCGGTGACCTTGATCGAGTTGAGATAGAACCGGAGGAACGGGACCTTGCCGCCGAGGACCTTCTTATAGGCATGAAGGGTCGGGTTCGACGGGATCCACTCGATCGGATAGGTAAAGACCGCTTCCGTGCTTTTGAATGACGACGAGATCATCCACAGGAACGGAACGAACATCATGATCCCGAAGAACCAGATGATCAGGGTAATGATGCTTTTCCGGGTGATTGTCCGGGCTTTGGCCTGTTTTTTGATCTTATTGTTTTCCATAGCGCCCTCCTTAGTCTATCGAGAACCGCTTCTGGCCGTTCCACTGGATCAGCGTCAGGACCAGGATGAAGGCGCACAGGAGCCAGCTTAAGGCGCAGGCATAACCGGTCCGGTAGGTCTGGAAGCCGGAACGGTAAATATAAAGGCCGATCGTATAACTCGCGGTGCCCGGGCCGCCCTTCGTGACCAGCTGGACAAAGGACCACATCTGGAGCGAACCGATAACGCCGAGGATCATGAGCAGGAACGTCATGGGCGAAAGGAGCGGAACGGTAATGTAGAAGAACCGCTGGATCGCATTGGCGCCGTCGATCTCCGCCGCTTCGAAATAATCCGCCGGAATGCTCTGAAGCGCCGAACTGTACATCAGGATGTCGTAGCCGAGCGCCTGCCAGATCAGGATAATGATGAGTGCCGGCAGCACCCATTTACTGGAGGAGAGCCACCCCGGCGTCTGCTTCATGGGCAGGTTGAATATGCGCGCGATCAGGGAGTTGATCGGTCCCTTGGTCTGGTGCAGAAGTGCCTGCCAGACGGTGGAGACCGCGACCGTATTGGTGATATAAGGCAGGAAATACAAAGCTCTCGCGCCGCTCTTCCAGTACACGTTCCTGTTCATGACCACGGCCAGGATCGCCGCAAGAAAGAGCGTGATCGGCACCACGATAAGAAGGATCAGGTTATTGCGGAGCGACGCGGAAAGATATGCGTCGCCGATCATGGAACGGAAATTGTCAAGCCCGACGAACTGGACCTTGTCCAGGCCCTTCATGAGGTTCCAGTTCGTGAACGCCATGATCAGGGAGAAAACGATGCCGAACAGGGTGAAAACGGTAAACCCGATCAGATTCGGCATGATAAACACGTATCCCCAGAAATTCTCCTGCCCTTTGTTGGACAGGCCCTTTCTCTTCGGTACTTTTTGTACGTTCTGCTTTACATCATCCATGGGATCACCTCGGGGGAAAATCATCCTTTTGAAAGTGCGGCGCCGCAGCGGGCGCCGCACAAGGTGAAATCAGAAATGCTGCTTAGAAGTTCGCGTTCTTGATCTCGTTGCCGACCGTCTCGTTCATGTAATCCACGAACTCGTCGAGCGTCTTCTCGCCGCCGAGATACAGCGACAGGGATTCGTCAAGGACCGTCAGGCCGATGTTGTAGTACGCGGCAAGACCGTAGTCCTTGCCCCACTTCGCGACGAAGTTCTCGAACGGAAGATCGACCGCCTTAAGCGCTACGCCTTCCGGATAAATATCGGTGTGCTCGACACCCGCTTCATCCGTGAACGTGTCAAGGCCGTTGATAGCAGCCGCTTCGAGGTCAGCGGTAAGAGCCGCCGGCATGTAGGTCAACTTGTCCGCGTATTCGACAGCCATGAATTTGCAGAATTCATACGCTTCACGCGGATAGGCGGAGGTCTTCGGGACATACCAGGCGCCGACCATCTCGCCGAAGGTGACTTCCTTGCCGTCTTCGTCCAGATACGGAAGCTCCGCGACACCGAGTTCGAAATCCAGCGGTTCGGCCGGATCGTTGAACTGATAGCGGTTCATCCATACGAGGGTGTACGGGCCGTCCATGATCATCGCGGTCTTTCCGCTCGCAAGCGCGGCGCGGCGGTTCAGCGATTCGGACTGGATCGTCGCCTTGCTCGGGGAGATCTCCCAGGTCTCGGCGATGTCGTACAGCCACTGGCAGACCTTGCGGAAACGCGGATCGTCATAGTTCGGAACGATGTTGCCGGCTTCGTCTCTGACAACATGCTCCCAGCCGGAATTCTCGGCCATCGTGAACGGAAGATCCGTCCAGGTCGACGGGATGACGCAGCCGTAGAAGCCGTTTTCCGGATCATTGAGCTGCTGCGCGATCTCCGTGAACTCTTCGATCGACCAGACGTCCGGGATCGTGATGCCCTTTTCATCCATCAGGGTCTTGTTGTAGAAGACCTTGAAGGTGTTGTTGGCCCACGGAATGCCGTAGATGTTTCCGTTGAACGAGCAGGCGGCCTTTGCGCCTTCGCCGAACATCGCGACATAGTCGTCACCGGCCTGTTCGATGTACTCGTCGATCGGCAGGGCGCCGTCGTTCATCCAGCGCATATACTCTTCCATAATGGTGTAGTACGTGATGTCGACGACTTCGCCGGAAGCGAGCATGATATCAAAGTTCTTCAGGTTGTCCTGCTGGTCGCCGCTGCCGGAAAGGTTCGTGTAAACGACGTGGATGTTCGGATGGACCTCTTCCCATGCCGCGATCATTTCCGCCGCCTGCTCGTCTGTCCAGGACATTGCGCGCCACTGCAGTGTGATCTCTTCGGTCGTCAGGCCGTTCTCGTCGACCTTCGGGCCTTCCTCTGCCGGAGCCTCTTCTTCAGAAGATGCCGGAGCCGCTTCTTCTGAAGACGCCGGGGCTGCTTCGGAGCTCGATGCCGGAGCCGTGCCGCCGCAGGCGGCCATAGACAGCACCATCACGAGGCAGAGGAGCATTGCGATTAACTTTTTCATTTTCTTCCTCCTTTGAATGAACAGGTTTTCCGTATTCACATAATGTGAATATTATGTGAACAAACGAATAATAATACACAATCGATACACTGTCAATATCGACCTGTTTATCTACCTTTGACAATGATTTTACATATTCACATACTGCCGGCGGTCTTTAATATCCCGGACCCGGTCCGCCCGTCAGCCCTTATAATCCGTCCGTTCCTCGATCTCCGTCTCCGTCGCGGAAAGGGATGCGCGGCGCAGGAGCAGTTCGCCTTCGTCCGCCGTGCCGAGCCACTCCCTGTGATCCGACAGCGGAAGCAGCGTCCCCACTTCGGGGCTGTTCAGGACAAACGCCTCTGCATACGGCAGACATACCTTCTGGCCGAAGTTGCCGTTCCAGTATTCGGTCGTTTTCTTAGCGTATCCCTTAAGATCGTACTTCTGGCTCTTCATCGTATTGACCGCTTTGACCTTCAGGTCCGCGCAGTCGGAAATATCCACGTAATACTGCGCGTATGCCTGTCTCGTGTAGCCGAGCGCGCTGCCGGGGAAGACGTCATCCGGGCAAAGCATGAAGAAGATCTGCGAAAGCCGGCAGGCTGGATTGCGGTCTTCGAAGTTGACGCCGCTCGCCGCGGTGATCGCCGCCATGGCAAGCTGACCCGTTACCGCGTGGTGGTTGCTGAACATATCGCCCTGGTACGGCCAGTGCGTGATCACGACGTTCGGCTGCACCTCCCGCATCAGCTTCGCAAGCTTGGTGATCATCGCCGGACTCACCGTCAGGATCTCGTCGTCGTAATCGAGGAACCGGATGTCTTTGATCCCGAACAGGCCGCAGGCCTCGACCGCCTCTTTGTACTTGACCTTCTGGCGTTCCGCAATAAGCTTCTGTACTTCTTCCTCCGTGAACTGGCCGACTTTATGGCGGAAGACGTCGCTGATGACCTCGTCGTGAATCCGGAGGCCCTGCGTGATGGAAACACAGGTCACTGCGTCACCGTTGTCGATATGATGCTTCAGCGTTCCCCCGCAGTGATCGAACATATCCGCCGGATGCCCGGCCACCACCAGTATCCTCATTCTGTTTCTTTCCATTGCGCTTCTCCTTTGCCTTGTGCGTTCCGGTGTGTTTCCCGCGCCGTTCCCCGGACCGCCGCGCTGCCGCCTGCCGCCCGCCTTGGCCGTGCCGCCTGCCGCCGTTTTCCGCCGCGCATGCCGGGGAACTTCCATAACTGATATATAGCACGGCTGCGGGCATGCATGCAACGAATTTGCCTGTTGCGGACTGCGGTGCCCGCCCTGTATACTGCAGATAGAAGAGCATATGACCGCCTCGGGTCAGAAGGAGGATCCATGAAAAAAGCAGAGATCATTCTTGACGAACCTTCCATTATCGCGCAGGCCGATCCCTCCATCCGCCGCTGGGGACCGTTCCAGTTCCCGTCCATCGAACGGCTTGCGGACGGGCGTCTTCACTGCAGATACCATATCGAGGACGACACCGCCGCCGCCTACGGCAAGGCGCCCGGCAACGCCGTTTCCCCGGATGAAGGAAAGACCTGGGAACCGTCCGGCCTCGCGGCGCGGCAAGGCCTCCTCCTTCCGAACGGCGACCGCATCTCGGCTGCCAACATGACCGCCGCCGTTCCGGAGAAATCGGAGCTGCCTCCGAAACGGATCTGCGAGACGCTCCTCAATTCCGGCCGCGTTTCCTGCTACGACCCGGACGAGATCCCGGCCCGGTACGGCGGATATTACCTTGCCCGCAGAAAGGCCGGCACGGATGAGTGGGTCAACGAGCGGCACGACTTCCACATCCCCTTCTCCGTACGGATCTATTATCACAACGCGGGCGGGCTCCTGCCATACCGGGGTTTCTCCCGCATCCGGCTCGCGCCGGACGCAACGGTCTGGGGACTCATTTACGAATACACCTGGTATGAAGGCAACGCCCGCATGGCCGCCAGTTTCGTGACCTCCGACGACAACGGTTACCACTGGAGCTTCCGCAGCACGATCTTCTATAAGCCGGACTTTGAGGACCGGTACTGGGCGACGCGCACGGGTTATACCGAACCCGATATCGCTTTTCTGCCCGACGGCTCCCTGGCCTGCCTGCTGCGCACGGACGACAGCTTCCACCAGGGACCGAGCTATATCTGCTACAGCATCGACGGAGGATATACCTGGACAGACCCGGTCCGTTTCGACGATCTCGGCGTCTGGCCGTGCTTCCTTTCCCTGAAATGCGGCGTGACGCTGGCCGGCTACGGACGCCCGGGCCTTTTCCTCCGCGCATCCGCCGATCCGGCCGGAAAGGAATGGAGCGGCCGCACGACAGTCGTTCCGGTCACCGTTTCCTCCGAGGTGCTGCACCTTTGGGGCGAGCAGGATACGACCTGCTCGTACTGCGACATGATGGCGCTCTCCGACGACACTTTCTATCTCGTCTACTCCGATTTCAACGTCCCGAACGCGGACGGGGCGCCGTGCAAGACGATCCTCGGAAGACGGGGCACCGTGAGGATCGTTGAATAAGGCCGCAGAATACGACGCACGCCCGGGAGCCCCGGCACCCGGGCGCATGGACAAAAGAAGGTTACCGTGAAAAAACAGAAGATCCGCCGGAGCAAATATTCCTTCCAACGGCCGCCCGAACCCGAGCGGTTCGACCCGGTACCGCCGAAAGGAGGCACCGCGCGGTATTTCTTTCTCCTGAAAAACTACTGGTGGAAGCTGATCGGGCTCAATCTCATTTACACCGTCTTCTGCATCCCGATGTTTACGATCCCGGCCGCAACCGCCGGCCTTATGCGCGTGCTCACGGAGCTCTGGACAAAGGGCTACAGCTTTTTCTGGGATGATTTCATCGACGAGTTCAGACAGGAATTCCCGATGCGGATGCTGCTCTGGTTCGGCCTGCAGTGCGTCCCCACCGCACTATGGTTTATCGGAAATAAAACCGGGAGCATTACGGTCGCGTTCTGGCTGCCGCTGCTTGTCGAAGGCCTGCTGATCCTTTTCGACGGCTACTGGTTCGTGCAGCTCGCGCACCTTACGGCGCCCTCGTTTACCGCGTTCAAAAATGCCTTTCTCATGATCTTCATCAATGCAAAAGAGACCGGGCTCCTGGTCCTTGTCTCGGCGCTTTTCTACGGCGCCGCCTACCTTCTTGCCCCGGTCTCTTATGTGCTCGCCGCCTTCTGCGGCTTTGTTCTTGAAAACCTTGCGGTCTGCGCGATCGTCATGCCTGCGGTCACAAAGTACCTTGTGAAACCGGAAAGCACAACCGATCCCGATACGCCGGCTGCGCCGTAAGACGCTTCCGCCGTCCGGATGGGGATCACTCCCTTACATACGTCCCCTCGATCAGCCGTATCCCGTCGTTCCCGGAAATGTAATA
>JAFOIS010000160.1 GCA_017420605.1 Lachnospiraceae bacterium
GGGATGTTCTTCGTCTTCGAATACTGGTCATACAGCAGTTCGACGGTACGTTTCTGCAGCGTCGAAAGTCCCTCGCTGTCGGCGGCCAGTTCCGAAAGCAGCTCGATATAGTGGTCCGCGTGGGTCAGCCGGAAGATCTGGAGGGAGAGGAGAGAGACGTCTTCGCCGGCCTTTTCGATCCCTTCCTCCGGTGCGATGCATTCCATATCGAAATACGCGCGCCCCTCGCAGCGGCCGTAGATCTCGATCTCCTTCAGCAGTTCCTTAAGTTCCAGCCATTTTTCCTGATTCGTCATAGTATATTCCTTTCTGCCTGCCGCGTCTGCGGAACGTGCCCGCCGCGGCGTATTTACATATCTTTGTTCTGTTACGGATCGATCCGCTCCAGCTTGAAGATGACCGGCCGGTAGCCGTCGGTGCAGCAGGTCACGAAGCACTTCTGGCCGCCGCGCGCCATGCCGTAGACCATGCGCTGAATATCTGCCCAGGCCCAGCCGCAGAAGCCCTCCGGCATATCCCAGGGGCGTACGGGATCCGTTATATACTCATCCCCGATCTCAAAATGCGAGCACGGTGCCCAGTCCGCGGGGTTTGCGGCATAGCGTTCGACCATCTCCGGGTTGTACGTTTTCTTCATGACGGTGATCTTCACCGGATGCTGTTCGATTTTGAAATTCTCTGCCATGGCTCCTCCTTTCGCGGATGCGCAGGAACATTATAACATGAAGGCCGGACGGAAGATACAGAATCAGCGCGGACGGGATGGAAAATGGACGGCCGGAACCGGAAACGGCCGCTTCTTTCTGGCTTCTTTCTGTTGACAATGATATAAACCGTGTTATGATGTGTTATATCTAACGAAGATATTTCATATTTAACAATACATCTGCGCCGGCGGAAGATGCGGCGGAATGAGCGCAGTTGGGACAGGTAAAGGATGGTGTAAGGATCATGCGGAACGCACGGCAGAATGCGATACTGACCTATCTTGCCGAACACGGCGAGGCGAAAAATTCAGAGCTCCTTTCTCTTACGGAAGGCGTCTCCGCGATGACGCTGTGGCGGGATCTCGAGAAGCTGGAAGCGGAGGGGCTGATCATGCGGTTCCGCGGCGGCGCGGCTTCCACCGTCGGCGGCAAGGGCGGCGAGGGACAGGAGATCAACTTCCTTCGGCGCGTGCGCCAGAATACCGACGCGAAGGAGAGCATCGCGGAGATCGCCGCATCGCTCATGCAGCCGGACCAGGCGTACTTCATGGATGCGGGAAGCACGGTCTATACCCTCGTGCATCACCTGCATTCCGGCAACTACAACTTCATCACGAGCGCGGTCAATATCGCCGCGGAGCTTGCAAAACACACGAATTACGACGTGACGATGCTCGGCGGGCAGGTCGGGAGCAATACGCTCTCGTGTTCCGGGCCGCAGACCGAGGAGATGCTGCGCGGCATCAACATCGATATCGCGATCATGGCGGCGTCCGGCTGGGCGCAGAGCACGGGTTTCACCTCGGGCCGTTACGCGGAAGCGCAGGTCAAGAAAATGGTCGTGGAGAAATCGGCCGTATCGGTCATGCTGATCGACGCGGAAAAGCTCGCGAAGCGTCATCCGTTCATCTTTGCGGAACTTTCGGATATCGACGCGCTGATCGGTGACGAGAACCTGCCCGAAGAATTCCGGTACGAATGCCGGCAGAGGGGGATCCTGGTCTTTACGCCGGACGACGGCCGTACGGCGGCGGAACGGGATGCGGCGTTCCGGGAACTGCTGGACAGAAAGCACGCCTGAGTTCTAGCGCACGGCGCCGATCCGGCGTCCATGCGTGAAAAAATATCGTGAAATAAATGAGACAATGAAATCATTGACACTCCGCATGTTATCTGATATGATACGAGTGTGTTATAAAATGTTATAATTTGTTAGTTTATAACATTTCTATAGAAACAAGAATTTCCAGGGAGGAAAGAACATGGCAACAGCAATCATTATGCCCCGCAACGGCCAGTCGGTGGAATCCTGCATCATCACCAGCTGGAACAAGAAAGTCGGGGATGAAGTCCACGTCGGCGATATCCTTTTTGCCTACGAGACCGACAAGTCTTCCTTCGAAGAGGAAGCGAAGATGGACGGCACGCTTCTTGCGATCCTGCATGAAGAAGGCGACGACGTGCCGTGCCTTGAAAATGTATGCGTGATCGGCGCCCCGGGCGAAGACATTTCCGAATTCACGGGCGGCGCGGCAGCGGCCCCGGCCGCGGAAGAGGCTCCGAAGGCGGAAGCGGCTTCGGCGCCGGTTCCCGAAAAAGAAGCGGCTCCGGCGGCGAAAGCGACCGCGGAAAAGGCTGTCGGCGTTTCTCCGCGCGCACGCAATACGGCGGCACGCCTCGGCGTTGACCTTGCGAACGTGACCCCGACCGGACCGAACGGCCGTATCATCGAAAGAGACGTCCTGGCGGCGGAGAAGAGCACTTCCGCGGCCCTGAAGGCGGGCGTACCGGCCGGCGTTACCGGCACGGGCCTCGGCGGACGCATCACCACGGCGGATATCGAGAACGCGAAGAACGCGCCGAAGGCGGCGGAAGCTGCTCCGGCTGCGGCACCCGCGGCAGCGGCAGCGCCGGCATCCGTCGGCTACCGCGACGAGAAGATCACGCGCATGCGTTCGATCATCGGCAAGTCCATGAAGAAGTCGCTGCAGGAGATCCCGCAGCTTACGCATATGATGTCCTACGACACCACGCAGATCGCCGCGTTCCGCGCCGCCCTCAAGGCGGCTCCGGAGACGCTCGGCCTGCCGAAGATCACGATCAACGACATCGTCCTCTTCGCGGTATCGAGAGTCCTTTTGAATCATCCGGCGCTCAATGCGAATACGATCGACGAGAACACGATGCGCTTCTTCGACCACGTCCATCTCGGCATGGCCGTCGATACGCCGCGCGGACTCATGGTCCCGACGATCTTCAACGCGGACCAGAAGTCGCTTGCGGAGATCGCCGTCGAGGCGAAGGAACTGGCCGCGAAGTGCCAGGAAGGCTCGATCAGCCCGGATCTCCTTTCCGGCGCGAGCTTCACGGTATCGAACGTCGGCACGATGGGCGTCGAGTACTTCACGCCTGTCATCAACCCGCCGCAGACCGGCATCCTCGGTGTGGGCGGCATGACCGACCGCATCAAGGTCGTGGACGGCGCGGTGAAGCCGTACAAGGCAATGGGCCTGTCGCTTTCCTTCGACCATGCCGCGATCGACGGCGCCGGCGCCGCGAAGTTCCTCAAGGAACTTGCGACCGCGCTCGAAAACTTCCAGTCCCTGCTTGCAAAATAAGAAAAACACGAAGCCGGAAGGGGCATCGGGCCCCTTCCGGCGCGTGATGAAGAGAGGATAATACTATGGCATATGATGTGATCGTACTCGGCGGCGGCCCCGGCGGATATTCGGCGGCCGAAAAAGCCGGCGCGGCGGGCCTTAAGACCGTCTGCATCGAAGGACGCGCCTACGGCGGAACCTGCCTTAACGAAGGCTGCATCCCGACCAAGGCGCTTCTGTACTCCGGAAAAATGTATGTGCACGCGAAGGAAGACGTCTACGGTGTGCACGCGGAAAACGTCACCATTGACCACAACGCCGTCATCGACCGCAAGAACAAGGTCGTGAAGACCCTGGTCTCCGGCGTCGAGGCGACGCTGAAGTCGAAAAAGGTCGAGATGGTGAAGGAATACGGCAAGGTCGTCGGCAAAGGCGCCGAGGGTTATCTTGTCGAAGCCGGCGGAAAGACCTACGAGGGCAAGAACCTCATTATCGCGACCGGCTCGGTCTGCGCGATCATCCCGATCCCGGGCCTTAAGGAAGGCCTGGCCTCCGGTTACGTGCTTACGAACCGCGAACTCCTCGACATGCGCGAACTGCCGAAGAAGCTTGTTGTCCTGGGCGGCGGCGTCATCGGCCTCGAGATGGCGACGTATCTTGCGATGGTCGGCGTGGACATCACGATCATCGAAATGCTGGACCACATCGCCGGCAATACCGATAAGGATCTCGTAAAGGATCTGCAGAAGAGCTGCGAGAAGATGGGCATGCACTTCATCCTCAAAGCGAAGGTCACCGAAGTGAAGGCCGACCGCGTCGTTTACGAGAAGGACGGCAAGACAATGGAAGCCGAAGCCGACAAGGTCCTCCTTTCCATCGGCCGCCGCGCGAACACGAAGGACGTGGGTCTCGAGAACATCGGCGTGGAGATGAACCGCGGCGCGGTCGTCACCGACGAGCATATGAAGACCAACGTCCCGAACGTCTACGCGATCGGCGACGTCAACGCGAAGATCATGCTGGCGCACGTAGCGTACCGCGAGGCGGACGTTGCGGTGAACAACATCCTCGGCATAAAGGATGTCATGCGTTACAACGCTGTCCCGTCCGTCATCTACACGCTGCCGGAGCTGTCCTCCGTCGGTGAGACCGAAGAGAGCGCGAAGGCGAAGGGGATCGACGTCCGCGTCATCAAGCTGCCGATGTCCTATTCGGGCCGGTTCCTGGTCGAGAACGAAGGCGTACGCGGCACGATGAAGCTCGTCTTCAACAAGAAGTACGACACCCTCATCGGCGCGCAGTTCCTGTGCAACTACTCGTCGGAATTTGTGGCGATCTGCGCGGGATACATTGAAATGGAGCTGACCGCAAAGGATATCCAGCAGATCATCATGCCGCATCCGACCGTGGCCGAGATTATCCGCGAAGCTGTGAATCAGTACTGATTACTTAAATAAATAAGGAGAACGATATGTCAAAACAGGTATACGTAGATCCGAAGGCAACGCGCGCGCCGCGCACCATCACCTTCGCGGATATCGACGTCAACAAGTACCAGAAGGCCGTTAAGGACGAGCTCGGGAACATCCCGAACGCCGACCTGGTCCAGATCTACAAGGACATGCTCTATGTCCGCGAGTTCGAGACCATGATCCAGAATATCAAGCAGACCGGCGCGTATCAGGGCACGGAATACAACCATCCGGGTCCGGCGCACCTTGGCATCGGCCAGGAAGCCGCGTATGTCGGCCAGGCGTATCTGCTTACCACCGACGACTATTCCTTCGGTTCGCACAGAAGCCACGGCGAGATCATTGCCCGTGCGATGCGCGCGGTCGAGACGCTTCCGGAAGACAAGCTCCTTGAAATCATGAAGGGCTTCGACGGCGGCAAGATCATGAAGGTCATCGGCGACTCTTCGGACGACATCCGCATGGTCGGCCGCAACTTCGTCCTTTACGGGATGACGGCGGAGACCTTCGGCCGCGAGAACGGCTTCAACCGCGGGCTCGGCGGCTCTATGCACGCGTTCTTCACCCCGTTCGGCGTCTATCCGAACAACGCCATTGTCGGCGGTTCCGGCCCGATCGCGCCCGGTGCCGCGCTCTATAAGCTCTCCAACCGGAAGCCCGGCATCGTCGTCTGCAACATCGGCGACGGTTCCCTTGCCTGCGGTCCCGTCTGGGAAGGCATGGTCTTCTCGACGATGGATCAGATCCGCGAGCTGTGGGGCGACGAGTTCACCGGTATGCCGATCCTCTTCAACATCTGGAACAACAGCTACGCGATGGGCGGACAGCCGGTCGGCGAGACCATGGGCATGCACGACCACGCCAGGATCGGCGCGGGCCTTATGCCGAACGAGCTGCACGCGGAGAAGATCGACGGCTACAATCCGCTGGCCGTCATCGACGCCTACAGAAGGAAGAAGGACATCGTCAAGGAAGACGGCCCGGTCCTCTTCGATATCGTGACCTACCGTTATTCGGGACATTCCCCGTCCGACGCTTCCACGTACCGCACCAAGGAAGAGATCGAAGCCTGGGAGAAGGAAGATTCGATCGAAGCCTATGGCAAACAGCTGATCGAAGCCGGCCTTGCGACCGAGGCGGACCTCGGCGACATGAAGGCGGCTGTCACGGAAGACATGCATCGCAACATGAAGCTCGCGATCGACGAGAAGATCTCCCCGCGTATCGACGTGTTCGGCAAGACCCCGAACGCGATCGGCGACCTGATGTTCTCGAACCAGGAAGTCAGAAGCTTCGATACGACCCGCAAGGCGGAAGTCAATATGCCGTATGAAGAGTCCCCGCGTGCCGTGATGTTCGCGAAGAAGGAACGCAAGGGCATCGACGAGAAGGGCAACCTTGTCGGCAAGAACAAGGTCTATCAGATCCGTGACGCGCTGGCAGAACCGATCCTGAAGAAGTTCTACGAGGATCCGACCCTCATCGCCTTCGGCGAAGACGTCCGTGACTGGGGCGGCGCCTATGCGGTATACCGCGGCTTTACGGAAACGATCCCGTATCACCGCTTCTTCAACTCCCCGATCTCGGAAGCCGCCATCGTCGGCGCCGGCGTCGGCTATGCCATGAGCGGCGGCCGCGCGGTCGTGGAGATCATGTATGCCGACTTCCTCGGCCGTGCCGGCGACGAGCTCTTCAACCAGCTCTCCAAGTGGCAGGCCATGAGCGCCGGCGTGCTGAAGATGCCGGTCGTTGTCCGTATGTCCGTCGGCTCCAAGTACGGCGCGCAGCATTCGCAGGACTGGTCCGCGCTCTGCGCCCATATTCCGGGCCTCAAGGTCGTGTTCCCGGCCACCCCGTACGACGCGAAGGGCCTTATGCAGTCCGCGATCAACGGCACGGATCCGGTCATCTTCTTCGAGAGCCAGCGGATCTATGACTACGGTGAGAGATTCCATCTCGAAGGCGTACCGGAAGCCGAGTACGAGATCCCGATCGGCGAGCCGGATGTCAAGCGCGAAGGGAGCGACGTCACGATCCTTTCGATCGGCGCGACCCTCTACCGCGTGGTCGAGGCGGCGGATATCCTGAAGGAGAAGTACGGCATTTCCGCCGAGATCATCGACGCCCGTTCGCTGGTACCGTTCAACTACGAGAAAGTCATCGAGTCCGTCAAGAAGACCGGCCGCATCATCGTCACCGGCGATGCCTGCGAGCGCAACTCCTTCATGCGGAACCTGGCCTCCAACATCACCGAGCTGGCCTTCGATTACCTCGATGCCCCGCCGGTCGTCGTCGGCGCGAAGGACTGGATCACCCCGGCCCACGAGCTCGAGAAGTGCTTCTTCCCGCAGCCGAGCTGGATCATCGATGCGATCCACGAACGCCTGCTTCCGATCCCGGGTTATGTACCGAGCCACAACTGCACGACGCTCGAACAGATCCGCGAAAACGCCGCCGGCGTATAACGGAAAAGATCTATAAGATACAAAGCGGCCCCGGAGCTATCCGGGGCCGTTTTGTACGCAGTGGCAGGACGGCAGGGATCATGCCTGCGCTTCTTTCATTTTCTTCATATCCTTGTCGATGCTGATAAAGATGGTCACGACGAGCATCAGGACCGAAAGCGCGAGCGGGATCCAGCCGAGCATGTTGTTGATGGTCGTGAGCGCCGCTTCCGGCTGGGAAGCAAGCTCCGCGTCGAAGCCGGCTTTATCGAGCGAAAGCGCGATGACCTCCGTCGCGATCGCGGAGGCGATGACCATGATGAAGCCGCTGACCGTGCCGAGGCAGGCGTCCATCCGCTTGCCGCAGCGGTATTCGATGATGTCGCCGATGTTGCTGTAGTACACGAAGATCGTAACGAAGAGCAGCGCGCCGCCGATGCCGCTGACGGCGAAGTTGATGATCGCGCAGATCATATTCGTCGGCGCGAGAATGAACGGGATCTTGGAGACGCAGAAGAGGAGCGCACCGATCACCATCGTCTTTTTGTGACCCAGCTTATTGTCGAGCGGTTTCGTCAGCAGCGCCGTGGAAAGCAGCATGCCGACAAGATACGCCGCAAGATAGGTCGTGCTCATGGCGGAGGAGCCGTTGATATAGGTGGCATAGTAGGTGATCACGGACTGCATGATCAGGATGATCACGTTATAGGCCATGATCTGGACGGTGCAGAGATCGAACTGCGCGTAGCTGAAAAGATCCTTCAGCATCTGGAAGAAACCGACGTGCTGGCTCTCGTCATGGGGCCGGATGCGCTCCTTTGTGGTGAAGTAGTGGAAGAGCGAAGAGAAGATCGCGATCCCCGCGAAGATCGCCGCGACGATAAAGAAGCCGCGGTCCGCGTTTCCGGGGATCAGGTTGCCGTCCGCGTCGAGAGCGCCGAAGAGATTGAGCAGCGGGAAGCAGGCAAGCGTCCCGATGATCGTGCCGATATTCGAGCCGAAACTCCGGAAGATGTTGAGAGACGTCCGGTCTGCCTGATCGTCAGTCGCGACGATGCACATGGTCGAGTAACCGATGCCGAAGAACGTGAACATCGTATCATAGACGAAGAAGGCCAGGCCCGCGATGATGATGGTCAGGGCGTCGGAAACATGGAAGTTGGTAAACAGAAGAAGATAGCAGATCGCGACCGGCACCGCGAAATAGAGCAGGCTGTACCGGATATGCTCGCCCTTCCGGTTCGGATGGTTGACGGTCCAGTAGCCGATGAGCGGATCATTGACCGCATCCCAGACGGCGCCCGCCGCGACCAGCGTACCGGCAGCCGCGATGCTGATGCCGAGCACATTCGTCAGGAAAAACAGATAGTAGGATCCTTTGAACAGGTAGACGAGGTTGTAGCCTCCGGCAAAGACGCCAAAGCCGAACTTTTCGCGGAAGCTGAGTTTTCCGGTTTCCTTCATGGTTCTCCCTCCCTAAATATACTTCCGGATCCGCTCCGGAAGCTTGTTGCACATGACTTCAGTTATCTGTTCCGGGGCGTCGAGGTCCCAGCAGTGCGCGCAGTTATTCAGTGTGAAGAAATCTTTATCCGGCGCGACCGTCTTTTCATAGAGCTCTTTTGCGAGCGCGTACGGCGTCTGCATATCCAGGTCCCCGTTGATATAGTAGACGGGCATCTGATAGACGAGCCCGAGCGAAGCCGCGTCGAATTCGGGCATTTCCACCCCGATCACATGGGGATAGGCTTTGTAGCCGAAAAGGTTGAGATTGTCTTTCAGAGAATAGTCCGGAGAGCGGAGCATCGGCAGGATCTCATATTTGAGCGCCGTCTTTGCGTCCGTGATCCGTGCGCTGGAAAAACCTTCCCTGATAAGAATGCGGTTCATGGCCAGCGTCTTTGCTTCGTCGACCCGGGACTCCTCCCAGTATGCGCCGAGGGAATCCAGATCGGCGAGCGCCTTCGTATCGCCGCGCTCTTCAAAACGCTTCCGGAAGAAGGCCGCCTGATAGGCGTATTCCCTGCGGCTTTCGGACATCGTTCCCGTGGAGATATACGCCGCGTAGCGGTCCGGGTGCTCCAGCGCAAGATGCGCTCCGAGGAACGTGCCCCAGGAGTGTCCGAAGAGAATGATCTTGTCCTTTCCGAAACGCTCCCGGAGAAAGTCCGTCAGGACGAGGGCGTCGTCGAGAATGATCTTCGAAGTCAGCTCCACCGGCGAGGCCGTCCCGGAGATCGAGGCGGTCTTTCCGCTGCAGCGCTGGTCCCAGTTGACGACGGTATAATATTTTTCCCACGGCCGCTGATACAGATAACTGAGCCCGGTCAGCGTCGATCCCGGTCCGCCGTGCAGGACCAGAAGCACAGGGTTCTCCTCCTTTGTGCCGCGGATCGTGACCCACTGCCGGACGCCGTTGATCGGAAGGGCAAAGGAATCGTGCAGGGCAAACATGGAGAAGGGGAGATGCTCCGGCACGCGGATCTTCGTGACCTTTTCGCCGAGGGTATTGGCCTGGTTTTCAGGGAATACGGAAAAGTAGGATATGCCGGCCCGCAGCTTCTCGCCGTTATAATTTGCCGCCCAGATGCTGGACGGGATGCCGACGACAAAAAGATAAAGCGGGCCGAAGATCAGGGACTGGATGGAATGTCCGTATTCATGCGTAAGGTAAGCGTTCGGTTCCCCGTTCTCCATGAGGGGGTCGCCGACGAAAAGAAACATGCCGAGACTGATGCCGCCGCTGTGCGACCAGCGCGTGACATAGGCGCCGTGGAACCAGAAATGCTCCTTTCCTTTGCCTTCCTTCAGGAGATAGACCAGTCCGACGAGGGTCTGCAGAATGCCCCACGTGCATTGCAGAAAGACGTACAGAATATTCATGACCCGTACCTGCCTTTGCGAAGCATGCAAGAAATGCATAATACCTGTATGATTATACAGATTATGCCAAACTGATATAATTATCAATGCTAAAAATCTTATAGATATCTATTAAAATAATTGATATCATGTGTACGGAAACGGTAAAAAATGAAACGCCCCGCACCGCGAAGCGGGGGAAAAGGCAGGAGGCTGGAAATGAAACTTGCACAGCTCGAGCAGGTCATACGGATCACGGCGGAAGGGTCGATCAATAAGGCTGCCGCGTCCCTCTATATCACACAGTCGAATCTGTCCCAGTCCGTCAGAAATCTGGAGAAGGAGCTCGGCAGACCGATCTTTCTGCGGACCGGCAGCGGTGTGGAACTGACGAAGTTCGGCAGCGACTTCCTTGTGTATGCACGGGATATCGTCGGCCGCTGCCGCCGGCTGGAGAGCTTCTGCCGGGAAGAACTCGAACCCGTCACCGTCTTTTCGGTATCCTCCTGGCATATCGATTTTATTACCCGTTATTTTGCCGAAACGTGCCTGCGGCACGCCGCGGAGCATACAAAGTTCTCCCTGTTTGACGGTACGCTCATCGAGATCCTGGACCAGGTGCGGTACCAGCAGAGCGAACTGGGCTTCATTTTCCTGCCGCAGGAGGAACGGAAACAGTTCGAACTCCGGATGAAGGGAATGGGGCTTCTTTTTGAATCGCTCGTGGTAAGCCCGCTGCGGATCTGTGTGGGAAGCAAAAACCCGCTGTTCCACAGCGCCGAGGAAGCCGTGACGCTGTCGCGTCTCAGGGATTTTCCGCTGATCCTTTATGAGGACACGCTTTCCTCCTTCTATGATCTTCTGCACGATGCGGGGATCGACGATCATCCGCGCATCATTACCGTATCGGATCAGTACGCGATGAATTATCTGATGCTGAATACGGAAGGCTTTTCCCTGACGACCGATACCGGCGTATACGGCGTCACCGGGGGAGAAAGAGAGGTGCGGGAATTCCGGCCGGAGGGCATAGATATCCAGATCAGCCTCGGTTTCGTCCGGAACAGCAGCCGGCCGCTGTCGCCGGCAGCGGAGGAATTCCTTTCGGGCATCCGGAAACAGCTGAAGAAGAAAAGTACGTATATCCATTGACAGTCTGCATGGGAATTCAATAGAATAAATCTGTTACAGGAGAACAGGCATACGGGACCGGAAAAAGTTACTTACGATAACGCCGCAGGCATGAAATAAGGAGGAACTGTCCGTGCACTTTCTTGACATCGTAAACCGGGGCTATACCGGAAAGACGGTATCCAAAGACGACTGGGATATGAATCACGTCGTAATGCCCATCATAGAGGTCCTTGAGGACTTTGAGCTGGAGAGGGAAGACGGGGCCGTGCTTCTTCACGACGAAGAGGAAGCCAGGCTCTATTTCGAAGCGGCGGTCGAGCTTCTGCTCCGTTCCGGCGTATACAACCAGTCCACCGGAAAGGTCATGGAGTTTACCAGGGAGGAGATCCTGGAAGCCGCACGGAACATGAAGCCGGAAGTGACCGTGGGAAACGGCGCGGACGCGTATACCTTCGTCGCGCGCGTTCCCGATGATCCGAGACTTCCCGGCGTTGTCGCCGGCAACCCAGGCTGCCCCATGACGGAGGAAACCTTTTACAGGACCGTACTTTCCTGGGCCAAAGAGCCGGTCGTAGACATGGTCACCTGCGGTTCCCTTGTGGAAGTGGACGGGTTTCCGGTTGTCCGCGATTCGCCCTCCGAAGTGCTGGCGCTGCGCAGGGAAATGAAATACCTCAACGAGATCTGCGCGAAAGTCGGCCGTCCCGGGATCGGGCGCCTCGCCGCGGAGAGCAGCGTTTCCGAGATCGGCGACCTCGCCGCCATGGCACCGGGCGGTTTCCAGCCCGGCGACGCGCATCTTGTTTCGTTCAACAATGAGCTCATGATCTCCAATGACAACCTGATCCGTGTGGCAAACGCGATCGGCACGCCGGTCCTCAACGCGTCGCTCGCCTGCGTCATGGTCGGCGGCCTTGCGGGGCGCGCGGAAGGCGCCGCGGTCTGCATGATCGCTTCGCTTCTTGCGTCGTCGCTCATCGGGCGCGCGGATTATCATCTCTGCCATCCGATCCATATCAATTACATCGCGACGTCCACGCCGGAATGCATCTGGCTTTCCAGCGTGGTCTGCCAGGCGTTCGCGGCCTGTGCGCCGGCCGTCATTATCTGCGACATCTATCCCAAGAGCGGTGCCGGCACGATCGAGCTGCTGCGGGAGGTCGCGGCAAACGCGCTCGCCATCACCGTCTCCGGCGGAAACCTCGAAGGCGTCGGTTCCTGCGACGGCATGAAGCCGCACTGTTCGGGGCTGGAAGCCCGCCTCATGGGCGAAGTCGGCAAAGCCGCCGCCGCGCAGGGCATGACCCGCGCCGAGGCGGAACCGATCATCCTCCGGCTGGTCGACGAATATAAACATGTTTTTGCCAAAGGAAACGAAGGCCTGCCGTTCGAGGAAGTCTACGACGAAGACGGAAATCCGAGGGACTTCTGGCTGGCCATGTACGAGGAAGTCCGTGCGGAGCTTGCGGACCTGGGTCTTAAGCTGTAAGCCGGAAAAAGAAGAGGACCGGCCCATCCGGCGGTCCCAAAGCAGATCGTAACCGGACGGCGGCAGCCGTAAAAGCATTTTTTCTGAGAGGGGGAAATTTATCTTGGAAACCAAAAAGAAAAGCCTGATACCGTTCTTTACGGAAGGCGACGTAGGCGGCCTGATCTACATGGTCGCGAACAACATCGTCAACTACATCATCGTCATCGCGACACTGCAGGGATTTGAATGGCCGAACGAGATCATTTTCGGCCGCGTGATCCCGGGCCTTTCGCTCGGACTTCTGTGCGGAGGCGTATACTATGCGGTCATGGCATGGAGACTTTCAAAGAAGCTCGGGACGCCGAATGTGACGGCGCTGCCCTCCGGCATTTCCACGCCGGCCATGTTCGTTATCCTGTTCGGCGTCATCAGCCCGATCCACTACGCGATCGGCGATCCGGAGCTTGAATGGGCAGCCGCGACGGCCGCCTGCTTCATCGGCGGTTTCGTGGAATTCCTCGGCGGCTTCATCGGCCCGTGGGTCAAGAAGCATCTTCCGCGCGCGGCCCTGCTCGGCACCGTCGCCGGCATCGGCTTCATCTGGATGGCGACCCAGGGCGTGTTCGACGTCTTCGGCGATCCGGTCGTCGGCCTTCCGATCCTTGCCGTCGCCATGCTCGGCGTCTTCGCCGGTTATCTCTTCCCGAAGAAGATCTCCCCGTTCCTGGTTGCGATCGTCGGCGGTATCGTTTACGCGTTCTGCCTGGGACGCACCACGGTGGATTTCAGCCAGGTCGGTTTCTACTTCCCGAATCCGGCGAACACGGTACAGTCCCTCATCAACGGCTTCGCTTATGTCGTGCCGTATCTTACGGTCGTCATCCCGGTCGAGATCTACAACTTCATCGAAACGATGGACAACGTGGAATCCGCGAATGCGGCCGGCGATCCGTATAACGTCCGCGAGGCGCAGTTCGCCGACGGTATCTGCACCATGATCTCGTCGCTCTTCGGCGGCGTCGTTCCGAACACGGTCTGGCTCGGCCATCCGGGTCTTAAGAAACAGAAAGCCGGCGCCGGCTACAGCTGGATCGGCGGCCTGATCCTCGGTCTTGCCGGTTTCCTCGGCCTGTTCACGGTCCTTGCGGAACTTGTCCCGCCGGCAGTCGCCGCCATCACGTACATCTGGTGCGCGGTCATCATGGTGGCACAGGCCTTCAAGGAATGCAATGTCAAGCACTATGCGGCCATCGGCATCGCCATGGTCCCGTCCATTGCCGACTATCTGTTTACGCAGGTGGAAGCTTCGCTGGCGACCGGTTCCATGATGGAAGGCGGCTGGGGTATCTGGTCGGAAGCGCTGGAAAGCGGCCTCAAGGGATTCCAGCCGGAAGTCGATGAGCTCCTGATCGCCAACGGCGCCATGTGGAATGGTGTTCCGGCAGTCAAGGCCGGCGCGATCATCATCGGCATCCTGCTTGGCTCCATGTGTGTCTTTATGATCGACCACAAGCTCCGCAGCGCGGCGGTCATTGCGCTTGCCGGCGCGGTCCTTGCATTCTTCGGGTTCATCCACCATGCGGCGCTCGGCATCTATCCGACTTCGCCGTTCATGATCGGCTGGCTCATCGTCGCGGCCCTGCTCTTTATCTTCAGCTTCGGAGAAGGAAAGTGGTTCAAGGCGCAGGACGACTTCAATTACGTCTGATCAGGTACACTTGATCAGGTACATTCAGGACAGATACCATATCCCCAAACCGGGGCCGAAGAAAAGCCGCAGCATGTACGCTGCGGCTTTTCGATTCATGTTGCTGATGCGGGGTTATCCTTTATGCGGCTTTCCGGAAACGGATCAGTAGTTTTCCGCGTTGATCTCGAAGTAACTCTGCGGATGCGCGCAGACCGGGCAGACTTCCGGGGCGGCCGTGCCCACGACGATATGGCCGCAGTTGCGGCATTCCCATACCTTGACTTCGCTCTTTTTGAACACTTCCTGCGCTTCTACGTTCCGAAGGAGGGCACGGTAGCGTTCTTCATGATGCTTCTCGATCGCGGCGACCATGCGGAATTTCGCTGCCAGCTCCGGGAAGCCTTCCTTCTCCGCGGTGACGGCAAAGCCTTCGTACATATCCGTCCACTCGTAGTTTTCACCGTCCGCGGCGGCGGCCAGGTTCTCCGCCGTGCTGCCGATGCCGTTCAGTTCCTTGAACCACATTTTCGCGTGTTCTTTTTCGTTGTCGGCGGTCTTCAGGAACAGGGCAGAAATCTGCTCAAAACCGTCCTTTTTGGCGCGGGAGGCGAAATAGGTGTATTTGTTGCGGGCCTGGGATTCACCGGCAAACGCGGCTTCCAGGTTTTTCTCTGTCTGTGTGCCGGCGTAGGGGTTCTTCTTCGGCGCTTCCGCTTCGACCTTCACGAATTTCGACGCGGGCTGCTTGCAGACCGGGCATCTGAAATCCTCCGGCAGGGGACCTTCGTGTATATAACCGCAGACTGAGCATTTCCACTTTTCCATTGTATTTTCCTCCTTTTTTATAACAGGTTCGTTGCAGGGGAGCGTTTCCAAAAGGAAATGCAGGGCTTCTTTCGGGAAGCCCGATTCCGTCTCAAACGCGAGCATATCCTCGAGCATAAGATGCGCATTGGCGCTCTGCGGAAGCATGTATCCGGCCTCCCGAAGAAGATCTTCGGCCATGATCCGGCTGGATCTTTTCAGTGCTTCTGCATAAGGACCGGGGAGTCCTCCGGCGATCATTTCCTGCTCCGCTTTGCTGCTGACGAGCTGGCGGAGCGCCGCGGCCACTTCTTCCGTCTTGGCTTGCTGCGGCGGATATTCGCGCGGGACAAGGCTGATGGCTTTCGAGGGACAGGCGTCTGCGCAGGCGCCGCAGCCGGTGCATTTTTCCGGATCGATCACGCTGTTTTCCGTGTCGGACGCGCCGGTAGGACAGACATAAAGGCAGAGACAGTCTTTTTCGCACAGCCGGATATTTCTGACGGCTACTTTTTCACCCATATGCTCATCCTCCGATCTTTTCAAATTTGCGGTTCGGGACCTTGCATACCGGACAGACCTCCGGCAGCGTATCGCCCACATATACGAAACCGCAGATGGTGCACACGTATACGCCGGTGTTTTCCGGCAGGGTATCCCCCTCCCGTTCGTAACGGGTGAGAAGGGATTTCAGGATGCGCGTTACTTTTTCGCTCCAGACAAGGCTCCGCAAGGCGCCGCGGTCGCCATTCTCTTTCGCGGCGGCGTTTGCCGCAGGGAAAAGCGTGCCGAGATCGGCGTTTACCAGTTCCAGAAGCCGGCTGAAAGAAGGATCGGCCGGTTTTTCGTACTGCGTCCCGAACCAGTCCGCCAGTTTCCGGAAGGCGGCCGCCTGCTCGGGCAGGTACTGTTTTTCACACCCCCTGGCAAGATTGGAACAGAGCGCAGCGGTCTCAATGGCCGAAAGAGGTTTCAGCGCGGCAGCCTCCGATGAGACCGCATCCGTATCTGCCGCGGACGGGGCCGCTCCTTCGGGAACGAAATCCGCTTTGGCAGCGCCGCAGAGAGGACACTTCCAGTCCTCCGGCAGGTCCGCCCAGGGGACGTTTCCCGCTTCGTCATAAACGTAACCACAGATTGAGCAAATATACCGCATCTAAAACCTCCTTCCGCGTCGGCGGGACAGTGCATTTCCCGCCCGTTATCTGCTCTGTACTACAAAAACAGCATAACAAAGCCCGTGTTCGCCGTCAACAAACCGGGATCCGTTCTGTTCCGGCTTCATTCCAGGCAGTGTACCGGTCATACGGGATGCCCATGTCGTCGAAGACGCCCCGCCAGCGCCCGGGCATGTCGTCCATGAAATACCAGGGGCGGAAGCCGAGCTTAAGATAGGTCCGGATGGCCGGAATACGGAATTCGTCCGTGAGAAGCTTGATGCGGGAAATCCCCTCGCGGGTCATTCTGTCCACGGCCGCGGCGCAGACCGGCGCCGACAGGCCGAGCCCCATGAACGGTTCGTCCATGCCGACCATGTGTAGAGAGGAC
>JAFOIS010000161.1 GCA_017420605.1 Lachnospiraceae bacterium
GCTTCTGCTCATAGCTCACCTTGACCATGTAGACCTTGCAGTCGAGATCGAAGTACGAGCAGGCCATCGACAGAGCCGTGCCCCACTGGCCGGCGCCGGTCTCCGTCGTCACGCCCTTAAGGCCCTGCTTCTTCGCGTAATAGGCCTGGGCGATCGCGGAATTCAGCTTATGCGAGCCGGAGGTGTTGTTGCCTTCGAATTTGTAGTAGATCTTCGCCGGCGTCTGAAGCTTCTCTTCAAGGCAGTACGCCCGCACCAGCGGCGAGGGACGGTACATCTTGTAGAAGTCGCGGATCTCCTGCGGGATCGGGTATTCCCGCGTCTCATTGTCGAGCTCCTGCTGTACGAGTTCGTCGCAGAACACGCCGGAAAGCTCGGCTGCTGTCATCGGCTCGTGCGTTCCCGGATTGAGAAGCGGCGCCGGCTTGTTCTTCATATCCGCACGGACGTTGTACCAGTACTGCGGCATTTCCGATTCGGATAGATAGATCTTGTACGGAATCCTGTTGTCGCTCATAATGTTACCTCCTTGATACCGGCACTTTCCAGTGCGGTGACCGCCTTTTCGATGTCAGCGACCCGGAAGACCATCATGGCGACTGCGGGATTGCTGCCGACAAAGGCATACATGTACTCTACGTTGACGTTTACCTCCGAAAGAGTCCGGAGGGTCCTGCGAAGACCGCCCGGCTCGTTGGGAACCTCTACGGCGATGACCGGCGTGATGCTGAGAATATAGCCCGCCTCCCGGAGGATGGCGGCCGTTTTCTCCACGTCGTCGACGATGATGCGGGCGATGCCGAAATCACTGGTCTCGGCAAGTGAGAAGGCGCGCATATCGATACTGTTGGTATAGAGCGTCTCGGTCATTTCCAGAAGGGCGCCCGGACGGTTCTCAAGAAAAACGGAAATCTGACGGAAACTCATGGATCTTTCTCCTTTCTCAGATCTTTCTGTTGTCGATGACGCGGACGGCCTTGCCTTCCGAGCGGACGATCGATTTCGGTGCGACGAGCGTGACCTTCGCGGTAAGGCCGAGCATCGAGCGGAGGCCTTCCGTGATCTTCTTCTGGCGCTGGGCGATCTCGCCCATGTTGTCGGTGAACATTTCGGGCGTCATTTCCACATGTACGTCCAATGTATCGGTGTGGTTGACGCGGTCCACGATGATCTGGTAATTCGCGCCGTAACCGAGATTGAGGAGTACGGTCTCGACCTGGGACGGGAATACGTTGACACCGCGGATGATGAGCATATCGTCCGTCCGTCCGCGCGGCTTGCTCATGCGGACGTGGGTCCTGCCGCAGGGGCATTTTTCATGCGTCAGCGTGCAGATATCGCGCGTGCGGTAGCGGAGCAGCGGGAACGCTTTTTTCGTGATCGAGGTGAAAACGAGTTCACCCTGGACGCCGTCCGGCAGGACTTCGCCCGTGTTCGGGTCGATGATTTCGGCGATGAAGTGGTCTTCGTTGATATGCATGCCGTTCTGGGCGGAGCACTCGAAGGCGACGCCGGGGCCGGAAAGTTCGGTAAGGCCGTAAATGTCGTAGGCCTTGATCCCGAGCGTCTTCTCGATATCGTGCCGCATTTCCTCGCTCCAGGCTTCCGCACCGAAGATGCCGGCTTTGAGCGGGATATCGTCGGGACCGAGTCCCATTTCCTTCATGGACTCGCCCAGGTACGCCGCGTAGGACGGGGTGCAGCACAGGATCGTCGTTGAAAGATCGCGGATGAACATGATCTGGCGTTCCGTATTGCCCGAAGAGGTCGGGACCGTCAGGCACCCGACTTTGTGGCTTCCGCCGTTGAGGCCCGGGCCGCCGGTGAAGAGGCCGTAGCCGTAGGAGACCTGGCAGACGTCTTCGTCTGTGCCGCCGGCCGCCGTGATGGCGCGGGCGCAGCAGTCTTCCCAGAGATCAATGTCGCTCTGCGTATAGAAGGCGACGACGCGCTTGCCAGTCGTGCCGGAGGTGGACTGGATGCGGACACAGTTCTTCAGCGGCTCCGCAACAAGGCCGTACGGATAGGCTTCCCTGAGATCCGCCTTGCTCAGGAAGGGGAGCTTATGAAGGTCGTCAACCCCGTGGATGTCGTCCGGCGTAAGGCCTGCGTCTTCCATCTTCTTACGGTAATAGGGTACGTTGTCGTAGACGTGCCGGACCTGGGATACGAGTCTTTCGCTTTGCCATGCCCGGATCTGTTCGGGAGACGCGGTCTCGATCTCCGGCTGATAGTATCTTTCCATTGCTGTTCCTTTCTGCAGGATGAATCCTTGTCTGCGGTTCTTTCTTGCTTATGCGGCCATGCCGCGGATCGTCAGGTGCTGCTATAAAAAACGGCCTCGCCCAAATGGACGAGGCCGTGTGTTTTTATCACTTATATCCGGCTTACTCTCCTATTTCGGGCATTACGAAACGTGCTGGCGAAGCCACCAGCCGAAGGTAAAGCCGAAAAAGTTATTTCTGTGTGCCGTCATTGCTTTGTACCTTTCATTTTTTGTCAGTATAGCGCTTTGATGCGGTGAAGTCAATTTGCAATCCTGCACAATTATCACCATACAAACATGCCGATCCTTCGGGAAACTGCATGAAAACCGTCCGGGATCCCGCCCCGGGACCTCCTGTGCGGGATCTCAGATCACGAAGGTGAGCAGGATCACGCCGAGGATCACGAGGATCCCGATACACGTCATGAGCAGCGCAAAGGAGAAATTCTCCATGATCGGCGTAACGGCCTTCTTCGTACCGGCAAAAAACGTCGCGACGGGAGAGAACGCCTCCGCAGGATCGGCTTCCTCGATCTTCGAGATCACGCGGAATTTCGTAAGGGAGATCAGGAAGTCGAGGGAATGGGCGAAGAGATTCGCGATCAGAGCGCCGAACGATGCAAGAATGCGGCATATCGGGATGAGGAGCCTGTTTTCTCCGAACAGGGCGGCGATACGTTTGCCGAGCGCAAGCGCGGCTGCCGCCAGCTTCCTGCTTATGCGGTTTTCTCCGAAAAGGGCCGCAAAAGCGCCGCCGATCCCCGGCAGAATACGGAGAAGAAGCGGGCGGTAGAGTCTGTCCTCGATGTCCAGCCGGTACGGCGTGCGGTCGAGGTACGAGCCGTTCTTCATCAGGATGTGCCGCACGACGACGAGATAGACCGCCGCGCCGATGCCGAGAGAAATGAGGCCTCCCTTGAGGTTCCCCCAGGTGAATGCTGAAAACTCGTGGACTTCTTCCCTGCCGGTGATCCAGGCTGCCAGCGCGACCGAAAGGCGCGGTTCGCCCAGGAGAGGCAGAAGGAATGCAGGAAGAAGATGCGAGAGCGCGCTCGGCCAGGATTCGCCCATGCCCTGCGAATCGTAGGCGGCCTGCCGGGCCGGATCCGGGTTCTTCTCGATAAAGAGGCAGACGGAAAGCTTCAGCATATACGCGAAGGTGAGGCCGCCGGAAACGAGGAAGATCCATTCGACGGCAGCAAGCAGCGGAACGGGGCAGACGGCGCCGAACTCGTGTCCGTATTCCTGCGCCATGACGAGGCCTTCGTGCAGCATTGTCTTGCTGATGTAGCCGTTTCCGCGCGGCACGCCGCTGATGCCGAGCGCCGCAATAATAAAGGAGACGGCAAGCGGCCATTTCCTCCGCCCGAAACCGCGCAGCTCGTCAAGAGAAAGTGTATGCGCCGTCATGACGCAGACGCCCGAGCACAGAAAGAGCACGAGCTTGAAGAGCGAATGGTTGATCATGTGCAGGACGGTGCCGGACAGCGCGAGCGCAAGGCCCTCCGTTTCGCCGTAGGAGGAAAGAAGCAGGGCCGAGCCGATGCCGACCAGGATGAAGCCGATCTGCGACATGGAGGAACAGGCCAGCGTCCGCTTCAGGTTCACGGAGAGCAGGGCAAGCACCGCGCCGAGCGCCATGGTGACGGTCCCCAGAATAAGGACGACGAGACCGAAGGCCGTATTGCCGAAGAAGGCCGGAACGGCGGTCATCAGGATCCCGAAGATGCCGACCTTGGTCAGGATACCGGAGAGCAGGGCGGAAGCGGGGGAAGGCGCGACCGGGTGCGCTTTGGGAAGCCAGACGTGCACCGGGAACATGCCCGCCTTGCAGCCGAAGCCGAGCAGAATAAAGATGCCCGCGGCAAAGATCCGGCCGGGCTGCTCCGAAAGACGCACGGCTTCCGGGAGTGCGCCGTAGGACAGGGTGCCCGCGGAATGGTAAAGGAGGACGAGCCCGAGGAAGATCAGAAGGCCGCCGATGACGGCGATGAAGAAATACGTTTTTCCTGCCCGGACCGCGCCTTCCGTCTCCTCGTGGATGACCCACGGGAAGGAGGTGAACGAAAGGATCTCGAAAAAGACGAACGAAGTCATGACGTCGCCCGAGAGCATGACGCCCTGCGTCGCGCCGAGCGTAAAGAAAAACAGCATCAGGAAGCGGGACAGATGTTCCGGCTCATGCCGGAAATACTCCCGTGAAAAGAGCGCGGAAAACGCCCACATGAGCGCGGTGATGAGACAGTATACCCTGCGGAACGGATCCGAAGTGAACGAAAGCCCGTACGTAAGGATGCCGGGGACCGAACCGTCTGCCGGCAGTACAAGGAGAAGAACGGAAAGGAGAAGACCGGCAAAGCCGAAGATGGGGGACAGCACGTCCCGGAGGCCGGCATTCTTTCTGCCGATCATGTAAAGAAGGATCCCTTCCAGGAACGGAAGGCCGACTAATGCTGCGATGATCATACTGCCCCCCGTGCGATCAGGTCGAGATACGCAAGCAGCGCTCCCGGCGCGATCCCGAAATAAATGTCCGCGATCGTGAATACAGCGATCGGAAGATGCATGCGCCAGCCGCCTTCGGGACCGTCGTGGGCGCCGATGAA
>JAFOIS010000162.1 GCA_017420605.1 Lachnospiraceae bacterium
ACTTCCATATTCACAGTCTGCGTCCGTTTGCGCTTCTTACGGCAGCGCCGGTCGAGATGCAGGGCCGAAAGCGCACCGGTCACTGCTGCAAGTATGATCGTTACGATCGGCATTGCGACGGATTGCGCAAAGATCATCGCCAGCAGGATCAGAAACGCAAATACGAGCGACGTTATGGCAAACAGCCGCATGACCTTCTCTTCATCGTAATTGCGTGCTTTCTCAACGTCAAGGATAGCGCGGAAGACTCTTCCCGCCTTTCCTCTCCACATACGGAACGCAATAAACAGAAAGAAAACGAGTGCCAGCGCCAGTATGATCCTGTAATAAAGAATATAGGTTTTCATACCTTACGTTAGATCCGTCCTTACCGTCACAATATACCCATCGACGTTGTTGCCGGACACCGTGAAGGTTCCTTCCGGTATACGGATCCAGTCTTTTGCGGTATAAAATACTTCATAATGTGCCGAGGAGAACGAGACCTTCAGCGGATTTTGCTGTGTATATTCCCGCATGCGGTCGATATACTCCTCAAGACAGAGATCGTTCAGTTCCATCACGATGGAATGCGGCACGCCGACATACCGGTAATGCCACGTTTCCCCGCTGATACCGGTGATATCCGTTTTATCTTCACGATAACGCCGTATAAACCCGTAATACTGCGCATTTTCATTGATCCATTCGGCATTCGCGCTTCCGGTAAAGCTGTCCGCGTACGATCCGTAATAGACGCCGAGATCAAATGCCAGACCGGTATGATGCTCGCTGTAGCCCGGTGAAGCTACATAATCTTTCGCGTATTCTTCGCCGTATTCTTCTTCGATCTCCGCGTACAGTTCATCCTGATACTCATAGGTACGGAAGGCCTCGGTAACGCCGGTACTGTCTTCACCGATCGCGCTTGTACAGTCACGTATCATCACGTCCAGGAAAGATACCGCATGCCTTGACGCCATCAGGTCATCTTTCGCCAGTGCGTAATCGACCGTCTTCACGCCGCGGATGTATACAAGGTCAGAGGCCTGGTTATCCGTAAAGGAATACGGATATTCGCCGTTGACAAGGATCAGGTCTCCCCTGTGCAGCTGTCCTTCTTCGAAATAATACCTTTCTTCTTCCGGGACGTCCTCTTCCGGATCCTCCGCACCCGCTTCAGGATCGGATTCGATCTCCGCTCCCGCATGGGATTCCGGATCCCCGTTTTCCGTGCCGCCGCTCTGCGCCGGATCGGCAGGAGCCGCTTCTTCGCTCCGCGAAGGCATAAAGGCGGATCCTTCCATAAAATCACGGATCGTTCTTCCGTTGCTGACAAGATATCCCAGAAGGACGATCACTGCCGTCACAAGAATAAACAGCAGCGATACAAGAATGATCGCCGCTGTATTTCTTTTTTTTCTTTTGCCGTTTCTTCTGGCTGCCATCTTACTTTTCGACGCTGTAGTTCGGAGCTTCCTTTGTAATGTGGATGTCGTGCGGATGCGATTCCTTCAGGGATGCCGCCGAGATCTTCAGGAACCGCGCGTTCTCCTGCAGAAGCGGGATCGTACCGCAGCCGCAGTAACCCATGCCGGAGCGGATGCCGCCGACGAGCTGGAAGATCGTATCTTCCACCGTTCCCTTATACGGTACGCGTCCTTCGACACCTTCCGGAACCAGCTTTTTCGCGTCGGTCTGGAAATAACGGTCGCGGCTTCCGTTTTCCATGGCCGCGATCGAGCCCATGCCGCGGTAGACTTTGAATTTCCGCCCCTGATAAAGCTCGAAGTCTCCCGGGCTCTCGTCGCAGCCCGCAAAGATGCTGCCCATCATGCACACATTCGCGCCGGCCGCCAGGGCTTTCGTCATATCGCCGCTGTACTGGATCCCGCCGTCTGCGATGATCGGAACACCGGTCTCCCGCACCGCTTCGTAGCAGCTCATGACCGCGGTGATCTGCGGTACGCCGATGCCGGCGACGATGCGGGTCGTGCAGATGGATCCCGGACCGATACCGACCTTAACCGCGTCGGCGCCCGCTTCGACAAGCGCCTTCGCGCCTTCTCCGGTCGCCACGTTGCCGGCGATGACGTCAAGATCCGGGAACGCGTCCTTGACCATGCGGGTAGCCCGTATGACGTTGGCAGAGTGCCCGTGCGCGGAATCGATGACGATCACGTCGACGTGAGAGGCGACCAGCGCCTCCACGCGCTCGAGGATATTCTTGGTGATGCCGACGCCGGCGCCGCACAGAAGGCGTCCCTGTCCGTCCTTTGCGGAATTCGGATATTTGATCTGCTTTTCAATGTCCTTTATTGTGATCAGACCTTTGAGATTGCCCTCTTTGTCGACGATCGGCAGTTTTTCTTTCCGGGCATCCGCAAGGATCTGCTTCGCTTCTTCCAGCGTTACGCCTTCGGGCGCGGTGATCAGACCTTCCGTCGTCATTTTTTCACGGATCGGTCTGTCCATGTTTTCTTCAAATTTCAGGTCGCGGTTGGTGATGATGCCGACGAGCTTTTTGCCTTCCGTGATCGGTACGCCGGAAATGCGGTATTTCGCCATAAGCGCACATGCGTCGCCGAGCGTATGGTTGGCGGAAAGAGAAAACGGATCGGTAATGACGCCGTTTTCGGATCGCTTGACCATATCCACCTCGGCAGCCTGCTGCTCGATACTCATGTTTTTGTGGATGATGCCGATCCCGCCCTGTCTTGCCATGGCGATCGCCATCTGATGTTCGGTCACGGTATCCATGCCGGCGCTCATCATCGGGATGTTCAGTTGGATCTTCTGGGTAAGCTTCGTAGAGATGTCGATCATATTCGGAGTGACTTCCGAATAGGACGGTACCAGCAGTACATCATCAAATGTAATGCCTTCGCCAATAATTTTTCCCATGTGTCCTCCTTGGATCTGCTGCTGCGATTCAGGTTATTTATAAAAATATAATATTTAAGAAAGAATAGCACAACAGCAGTCATAATGTCAATGCGGCTCGAAGAGCAAGCCGGCTCGATTTCGCATGTGAAGGAACAAGCCGTCAGCTTCTCCTAAGCCAGGTCAGCTCGAATCCGCTTCGCTCCTTCTCGCTGATGGCCGGCGCCACATAAAGCCTGAAAAAAAGATCCGGCAGCAAGTAAACTTGCCACCGGACCGTTTTTTTCAGCCTTTGCCTGGCTTATTGCCTGATCACATCATTCCGCCCATGCCGCCGGCGCCGCCTGCGGGCATCGGGGGCTGCGGTTCCTTGATCGCGGAGACCGCGCCTTCGGTCGTCAGCAGTGTTGCCGCGACGGAGGTAGCGTTCTGCAGTGCGCTTCTAGAGACCTTGACCGGATCGAGAATGCCCTTTGCGACCATGTCGACGTATTCGTCATCCAGCGCGTCGTAGCCGAAGCCGACCGCGGATTCACGAACCTTGTTGATGATGACAGCGCCCTGCTGTCCGGCATTTTCAGCGATGCGTTCCAGCGGGGCTTCCAGAGCCTTCTGGACAATGCGCGCACCGGTCTTCTCATCGCCGTCGAGCGTATCGATGAGCTTGCCGAGTTCCTTCGCGGCATGGATGTATGCGGAGCCGCCGCCGGCGATGATGCCTTCTTCGACAGCCGCACGTGTTGCGTTCAGCGCGTCTTCCATACGAAGCTTCGCGTCCTTCATCTCTGTCTCGGTCGCTGCGCCGACGCGGATGACCGCTACGCCGCCGGAGAGCTTCGCAAGGCGTTCCTGAAGCTTCTCGCGGTCGAAATCGGACTTGGTGACTTCGATCTGCGCTTTGATCTGCGCGATACGGGCACGGATCGCTTCCTTATTTCCTTCGCCGTCGACGATAATGGTGTTTTCTTTCTGGACCTTGACGGATTTCGCCTGGCCGAGGTTCTCAAGACGGGTCTCCTTGAGTTCGAGACCGACTTCGTCGGAGATGACCTGGCCGCCGGTCAGGATCGCGATATCCTGCAGCATTTCTTTCCGTCTGTCGCCATAGCCCGGAGCCTTGACGGCAACGACGTTGAACGTGCCGCGCAGCTTGTTGACGATGATCGTCGTAAGCGCTTCGCCTTCGACGTCTTCGGCAATGATGAGGAGCTTGGCGCCGGCCTGAACGACCTGTTCGAGCAGCGGAAGGATATCCTGAATATTGCTGATCTTCTTATCGGTGATCAGGATGTACGGATTGTCGAGGACGGCTTCCATCTTCTCCATATCCGTGCACATATAAGCGGAAAGATAACCGCGGTCGAACTGCATGCCTTCGACGAGGTCCAGTTCGGTCTTCATGGTCTTGGATTCTTCGATCGTGATGACGCCGTCGCCGGTCACCTTCTCCATCGCGTCCGCGACCATTTCGCCGACAGCTTCGTCACCGCTGGAAACAGCGGCTACACGCGTGATCTGCTCTTTGCCGGATACCTTCTGGCTCATGGAAACAAGCGATTCCACCGCCGCTTCCGTAGCCTTCTTCATACCCTTGCGGAGAATGATCGGGTTCGCACCCGCGGCAAGGTTCTTCATGCCTTCATGGACCATTGCCTGCGCGAGGACCGTAGCGGTCGTCGTGCCGTCGCCCGCCACGTCATTCGTCTTGGAAGCGACTTCACGGATGAGCTGCGCGCCCATGTTTTCAAAACCGTCTTCCAGTTCGATCTCTTTCGCGATCGTTACGCCGTCGTTTGTGATGAGCGGCGCGCCGAAGGACTTTTCAAGAACGACGTTGCGGCCTTTCGGACCAAGCGTCACGCGGACGGTATCCGCCAGTTTATCGACGCCGCGCAGAAGGGCTTCCCGCGCGTCTGCACCGTATTTGATATCTTTTGCCATGATCTTTTCCTCCCGGTTATCTATTATTCTACTACCGCCATGATGTCATTCTGACGGACGATGATGTATTTCTCGTCGCCTAACTTGACTTCCGTGCCGGAATACTTGCCGTAAATGACCTTCTGGCCGACTTCGACGGTCATCTTGACTTCCTTGCCGTCGATCATGCCGCCCGGGCCGACTGCGATCACTTCCGCCTGCTGCGGCTTTTCCTGTGCCTGTCCCGGAAGAACGATACCGGATTTTGTTGTCTCTTCAGCTTCGGCTTCCTTAAGGATCACCCGATCGCCCAATGGAACCAGTTTCATTATGTTTTCCTCCTTACGATAGTTCTTTCATTCTTTGTTAGCACTCATCTTTTTGTAGTGCTAACATCCAACCGATAATATACTCCGTGCCTTATTCCTTGTCAAGAGATGATTTGAGATTTTCTGAGTCGCGCTTCGCTCTCAGTTCTTCAAAGATATAATCGTTCTGGACTTTGATATAGGTGCCTTTCATACCCGAGGAACGGGAAACGATAATGCCGGCGCTTTCCAGTTTCCGCAGCGCATTGACGATGACGGAACGCGTGATCCCTATCCTGTCCGCGATCTTACTGGCTACAAGGATCCCTTCACTGCCTTCCAGTTCATCGAAGATATGCAGGATCGCTTCGATCTCCGATCCCGAGAGCGTCGCGAACGCGGAAGTAACGACCTGTTTTTTGCGCGTGCTCTCCGCGTATTCCTCATCTACGGAGCGGATCATCTCCAGGCCCACGACCGTGTTTCCGTATTCGCAGACGATAATATCCTCGATACTATAGGTACGGTCCTCACGGTACGCGAAGACTGTGCCGAGCCGTTCTCCGGCGATCTCGATCGGCATGATGATAGCGTAATACCGTTCGATGCCCGGCAGTTCGAACCCGAGCGTCGCCAGATTTACATTTTCCTTTGTGGACAGGATGCCGAGAAGCCGGTCGTTGAGAAGGCTGTCTATCCTTTCGCCGACATTGTTCCGAAGGAGTTCCCGGATCGGTGTCACGTTTTCGCTGAGACCGATCCCCAGGACCTTGCCTTTCCGGCTCAGGACCAGGACGTTGGATGAAAGTGTTTCGACCAGTACGGAACAGATATCGTTGAAAACGACTTTCGAAGAGCTGGCATTGTGAAGCAGGCGGCCGATTTTTCTGGTACGATCCAACAACTGCACGCTCATGGGGAAATTCTCCTTTCTATTATGACTGCAGGAGTAATTATAACATTATTTTCCGGCATGAACAATGCAGTTGTTCGTATTTCTTTTTAAATTTTCAAACAATTCAAAGTGTTTCGTCGATTTCGTCAGCCGTCTCAGCCGCTTTCCCGCTGCCCGGCTTCTGCCAGGACATAAAGGAGCAGGCAGGATTATCGATACAGCCGTAATAACGGCGTCCTTTCCGGGTACGCCGCAGAACAACGTCTTTTCCGCAGAGCGGGCAGACGATACCCGTCTTTTCGAAATACGGGCGTGTATTGCGGCATTCCGGGAACCCCGGGCATGCAAGGAACTTGCCGTGCGGACCGTATTTCAGGACCATATGGCGGCCGCAGACTTCGCAGATCTCATCGGTCACCTCGTCCTGGATGCTGACTTTGGAAAGCTTCTCCCGCGCACTGTTCACGAGGACTTCAAGGTCCGGATAGAAATTCCGGACGACGGTCTTCCACTCGCAGGTCCCTTCCGCAATACCGTCGAAAAGCGTTTCAAGACTTGCGGTAAAGCCTTCGTCCACGATCGTCGGGAACGCTTCGATCATGATGTGGTTGACCGCCTCGCCCAGTTCCGTCATAAAAAGATTCTTCTGCTCGCGGACGACATAATGCCTTCCGAGGATCGTCGAGATCGTCGGCGCATAGGTGCTCGGCCTTCCGATGCCGCGCTCTTCCATTGCCCGGACAAGGGAGGCTTCTGTGAAATGCGCGGGCGGCTGGGTAAAATGCTGCTCCGGACGCACGTCCTTCATGGTGAGCCTGTCTCCGGCTGCAAGCGGTGCGGATATAATGTCCGCCTTCTCACTCTCCTCGTCTTCCGCCTGCGGATAAACGGAAAGGAAACCCTGAAAACGAAGCTTTGAACCGGCCACATGGAACACGTGTCCGGCATCCGCGATGCTGATCTGCTGCGTTTCATAGACTGCGTCCGCCATCCGGCTTGCCGTGAACCGCTTCCAGATCAGCTGGTAAAGACGGAACTGGTCGCGTGTAAGGGATTCTTTGATCTGGGCCGGCGTCCTGCGGATATCGGTGGGCCGGATCGCTTCATGCGCATCCTGGACGTTTTTCCCGTGTCCTTCCTTTTCGTGGCTGCCGAGGAAAGCGTTCCCGTACTCTTCCGCGATATAGGATGCCGCGGCCTTCTCCGCTTCATCGGCAATACGTGTCGAATCGGTACGCAGATACGTGATGATGCCGACAGTACCGCTTCCCTTGATGTCGACGCCTTCATAGAGCTGCTGTGCGATCCGCATGGTCTTCTGGGTCGGGAAATTCAGGAGCTTTGAAGCCTCCTGCTGCAGCGTGCTCGTTGTAAACGGCAGCGGCGCGC
The DNA here is from genome assembly GCA_017420605.1 of Lachnospiraceae bacterium. Taxonomy (GTDB): domain Bacteria; phylum Bacillota; class Clostridia; order Lachnospirales; family Lachnospiraceae; genus Chordicoccus. The sequence goes on from JAFOIS010000162.1 coordinate 7,375, forward strand.
GCCGGATCCTTTCGCCTCTTTTTACTTCACGTACGGTACCGGTGCCGGTCAGTTCCGACGTAACGCGTTCCGCCGCCTCCTTGTTTTCCGGATTTTCTTTTCTGTCTCTTCCGAAATACCGGGCCGTAAGAACGCCCTTTCCGGACGGCAGCGCGTAATCGGCTTCGATCGTCCAGTATTCCGCAGGAATGAACGCGGCGATCTCTTCTTCACGGTCCGCGATCATCCGCAGCGCGACGGACTGCACTCTTCCGGCGGAAAGGCCTCTTTTCACCTTTTCCCACAGCACCGGGCTGATCCGGTAACCGACCAGACGGTCGATCACACGGCGCGCCTGCTGCGCGTCGACAAGATTCATATCGATATCACGCGGCGCTTTGATGGCGGCCTTGACCGCCGTCTTCGTGATCTCATTAAAGGAGATACGCCTGCAGCGCTTGCCCTCGAGTCCCAGTGCGGCGATGAGATGCCACGAGATCGCTTCCCCTTCCCGGTCAGGGTCTGTCGCGAGATAAACGGTATCCGCCGCCTTTGCGGCTTTCCGC
>JAFOIS010000163.1 GCA_017420605.1 Lachnospiraceae bacterium
CACGTCCTCGCCATATCCCGGCAGGAAAACGGAATTGAAGACGAAAATGTCCGAATCATCCCACGCGGTACGGGCCTCCGGATAGACCGGCGAGTGCATCCACGCTTCCGCCCTCGCGTCCGGTTCCGCTTCACCGAAGGTGACTTTGACGTCGACGTCGTCAAAATAGATCCTCGCGACCGGGTCGTCGTCCACGACGGCCGTGATCTGCGCAGAGGACGGATCCTCCGCATCCAGGATCAGATATACCTCATGCATCTTCTGGATCGCGTTGTCTCCGTAACCGCAGAACGAGGCCGCCGATTTTTTCACGACATCCTCATAGGAGACAAACTGCAGGGGCTTTTCCGTATCGTTGTAGAAAAGATTATAGATATTTCCCTCTGCGGCATCCAGCCAGTAGTTCAGCAGTCTCGAAGACGCGGCGGTGACGGCGTCCCCTTCACCGATATAGGATACGTCTTTTACGCCGTCCGCATCCAGGAAAGCCTGGAAGACCTCATTATCCACACCCATGACGGCAAAGTCGAGATACGCGTCATCATCGGCATAGTCAAAAATCACCAGGTCTTTGGAATATGCCGAAGTTTTCAAAAAGCCTGCCGATTCGATCACATAATTTCCGCCGAGCTTCTGCAGAAAATTATCCATCGCCTTCTCGGACGAAACTTCCGCCGGATCTTCCGGCGCTTCCGATTCCGAGTCCTCTTCGGATGATTCTTCCGGCGCGGATTCCTCCGAGGATGCCGGCGCAGCGCTCTCCGAAGCGGAACTTTCCGGTTCCGGCTTCTGTTCCTCTTTTCCGCAGCCGCTCATCAGCACGGAAAAGACCAGGACCAGCACCAGAAAGACCGCCGCAATGCTCTTGCTTTTTGTTTTCATACAACCTCCCTCAAAACCGCATCAGGGGCATGCACAGACTTACACTTTTTTCATCTTCTGTTCTGCCGCTGCGGATCAGCTCAGCCGTAATACCGGAACAGTCACGGCAGACGTCCAATCGATCTGTCCATCCTGATACCGCAGCGTAAGTTCCAGCTTCCAGCTAAGGCTGTAGTTTATATCGAGACCTGTCGCGGAAACACTCACTCCGGCGCTGCCGCTCTCCGTGTCATTAAAGATCTCGGCACTGTCGGTCGGCAGAACGACTGCGGGATCATCACCGCCCGGTACCAGACGGATAGAACATACTGTAACACCACCCGTTTTTGGTGCCAGCTGCGAGTTAATCATCCAGTAACTCTCGAACGATCCGTCACCCGCAAGAAGGACCACTGTCGTGTCCGGCCATTGTGTAAAGAAAGAACCGGTATACTTTGGCAGCGCATTTGCCGTATATAGATTTCCCGTCCACCCGTCTGGCATCGTATAACTGAAAACGATATAGAACCATCCGACGGCGCCGGGATATCCGTCCGGTATGGCAACGCCGGACGACAGACAATCGCCGGAGACTGTGGTAGTCCAGTTCTCGACGGGGTCTGCCGTGTTGTCATGGGTCAGCGTGACCGTGCCGGACGCGGCGTCACAGACATTATACGATCCTGTTTCACTGCTGCTCCAGTACAGAGTGGCGGTCACGGTCTCCGCATCGTTCATCTTGACCGTGAACGGCATCCAAAGCTTCGGATCACCGCTCCCGTTGTCGACAAGATCATAACTGATCAGTTCCGGCTCCACATATTCCGGCAGATAGAGCACAAGTTCCAGACTGGAGGCGCCATGCCATTCCACCGTGACCGGACCGGCCTCCTCATCGGCATAGAGAAGCTCGACGGCGACCGTGGCGACAGGCGGATCCGTCTCGTCCACGGTCTCATCGACCTCCACCTCGCCGTAAATGCTTACGATACCGGTTCTCTTGTCATAGGTGAAATCTTCCGCTTCGATCAGAATATCTTTGCCGTCGCCGTCTGTGACGCTCAGCCCGATCGTCTCGACCTTTTCAGGATCCACAAGTTCCGGGTCGGCCCTGAAACAGGCGTAGAAAAAGCCGTCTCCGACATACCTGCAGATATGGTCATCGTCTTCATACGGTTCCACATAATTTCCTTTATAGACGACCATGGGGGCGCTGTCGATGACCTGCTCCTGCCCCTTCGCATCGGTATACCCTATCTCGACCCGGACGAAGTCAAACCCGTTTTCGGCGGCAGGATCAGCGATAAGACCGTCTCCGGAGGAACCGGCGTCCCACTTTGCGGTGCCGTCTCCCTTCGCAAGCTTCACGGTACTGACCGCGCCCATCCCGCCTGCAAAGTCCTCGTAGCCGCTGCCGTTCCAGCGCTGCAGCACCGCGGTCAGATCGCCGTATTTTGTGCCGTCGTTGACCGTCACCGTGAACGGGATGCGGTTACCGCTCCCGACGGAAACGCTTTCCAGCGTCGGAGCCGTAAAGCTGTCCGGCAGGACTTCAAGGCGCACAGAACCGGCGGAATCCCATTCGATACCGCCCGTTTCGTCTTTGTACAGATACTCCACATACAGATACGCATCCGACTCCGGATGGAAAGTCTCCCAGGTAAGCGCATAGGTGACCGTCAGGGTCCCTTCTTCCGCGATGGCGGAGACGGTGCTGCTGTCATCTCTGAACGAATAGGTGGGGCTGTTATCGAAGCCGATCTGGCGGAACTCCAGTTTATCAAAGTCGCTGACCAGGCCGGTATCGATCCTGAACGTGCCCGAAGCGGTATTGTCCTTAAAGGTGCCGGATATCCCGAAGATAAAATCACCGGTATAGGCGTAAAGTTCGCGGAGATCTGTAGAATAAACAGTCCCGGCAGCGCCGTCCGTCATCGTGTAGTCACAGGCGATCCGTATCTGTTTCAGTACGCCGATCGCTTCTCCGATATCCATGTTGTGAATGTCGAAGACCAGCGAGTCCTCTCCGCTGACAGACCAGGTATTTTCCGTTCCGTCGGACATGGCGACTGAGAGCACACTGTCCCCGACTTCCGGACAGGCGGTCCAGGTATCACTGCCGATCTCCGCCATTTCGAGCCTTGCGGTGACAGGCTTAGAGGTATCGGCGTCGTTAAGCGCCAGATCAAAACCGTAGCCGAAGATATCCCTGGGGCTTTCATCAATGGTCGGAATAAAGTTCTTGACAAACGAAACATCTGTAAATGCCGGCTCGGTCAGAGGCGTGGGTGTCGGGGTCGGCGCAGGCGTCTCCGTCGGGGTGGGAACCGGCGTCTCCGTCGGCGTGGGCGCAGGCGTTTCCGTAGGCGTCGGGGTCGGCTCCGGAACCGGCGTCTCCGTCGGCGTGGGCGTCGGTGTGGCCGTCGGTACCGGTGTCGGAGTCGCCGTCGGTGTAGCTGTCGGCACCGGCGTCGGGGTTATCGTCACCGGCGGTATCGGTGTGGGCGTGGCTGTCGGCGCAGGCGTCGGTGTGGTTGTAGGCGTAGGCGTAGGCGTCGCCGTCGGCGTAGGCGTAGGCGTCGCCGTCGGCACCGGTGTCGGCGTCACGGTCGGCGCCGGCGTAAGGGTCGGCGTCGGCTGCGGATCCGGTATAGTTTTCTCGTCGGGATCGGGAACGTACAGACGTGAAAAGAGCGCAACGATGAGGATCACCACACCGACGCCTGTTAAGAAGCCTTTTTTGGACAGGGCCAGCCTGCGCTGACGGCGGATAAACCCGGCCGCTTCCGATCCGGAAAGCGGTCCGTGATGCCGTCCCGATCTTCTCGGACAATGGGCGGGCGCGTATTGCTCGTATTTATCGTCTATTTCCTGCATGGCGCATACCGGGTCAATACGGGGGAACCAGTGCGGCCTGCCTGATCTGATCATCGCCGGCCGCCGATTTTTCGTCTATTCTATTATTCCACATAACATTTCTGTTTTCAACACTCAGTCGTATCCGCGGCAGCCTTCACAGTCATCGGCGGACCTTTTTCGCCTCCGTAATCACGGGCGCCGGCCCGATATGGGCGGCGCGGTATACACGGCGCGCAAGTTATGGTATAGTATGCATGTTTCCAGTTGTATTTCTTTTTCACGGAAAAGGTTTCCGCCATGAAAAACCCTGTTATCCGGAGCAACCGGATCCAGTGCCTTTTCGCGCTGGTCAGCGCGGTCATCGTGGCCGTATGCGTCTGCATCGGCGTAACGATGAACCTTGTGACGCTCTTCGACGAAAACTTCGACCAGATGGGTCTCCGCACCTTCTGCATGTTCACCGTGGATTCCAATATCCTCGCCGGGCTTACCATGCTGCTGTGCGTGCCGTACACCATAGACGGCATCCGTACAGGCTACTATCACCTGCCCGACTGGGTCGTGGTATTGATGTATATCGCCGTAACGGCCGTGTCCCTGACGTTTCTGGTCTCGCTCTTTATTCTGGCGCCGGTCAAAGGGTTCGTCCTGATCTTTTCCGGTTCCCGGTTCTTTCTCCACGGCGTCTGCCCGGTACTGTCCATCCTGACATTCTGCTGTTTTATCAACAGCCATCTGATCCGCCTCCGGGAGACGATCCTCGCGATGATCCCCGTTTTCCTCTACACCGCGGTCTATATCGTCATGGTACTCTTCATCGGGGAGGAACACGGCGGCTGGAGCGACTTTTACGGCTTCGTCACAAGAGTCCCGGCCTGGGTCTCCCTTCTCGTGATCCTGCCCCTCTGTTTCGGCATCACCCTGCTGCTCCGCCTGGGACACAACACTTGCTGCCTGCGCAGACGAAAAAAAGACGCAGAACTCTACCGTTCGTTCTGCGCCGGCTCCGATCTCAGGGAAGTGATCGAAAAAATGGCCCGTTCCATCAAAATGGATATCAAAACAAAAAGCATCTTTATCCCCACACAGATCATCGCCCTCATGATCCAGAACAGCGACGATGATATCGACCACGACGACGCCTGCCGCTGTTATCTCGAAGCGTTTCTTAAGGAATCGTGATCCGGCAGCGAAAAAGCCGCCCCGGCCCGAGGGCGGATGCTCATAAGAAAGTTTTGACAAAAAGATTTGAGCATCTGTCTGACACGGTTGGCAAACGAAAACGGATTGTTGTGTTGATCACAGCAGTCCGTTTTTTGACGATTCTTTCCTTGATCATGCTGACGAAACGCAAAAAACCCACACTGTCAATATGTGAAAAAACTTTATTATTAGTATTGGAAATGTCTTCACCTCCTGTATCTGTCGACGTAAAATAAACGCAGATCATGATGATTCCGGAGGTCACAGAAATGAAACTGACACTTGCAGAGAATATCCGCGCATTTCGGAAAGAACGGCGATTGACTCAGGAGCAGTTTGCTGAAGCCATGGGTGTAACCGTCGGCTCAGTATACAAATGGGAAACGGGTCAGACAACACCAGAACTCAGCATGCTTGTTGAGATCGCGGACTTTTTTGACATCTCAATGGATGTTCTTCTGGGCTACCGGGTGAAGGACAATCGTATTGCCGCCATTGAAGAGAGATTACGTGAATACTGCCGGGTCAGGGATCCCGAGGCGCTGATTGAAGCGGAAAAGGCACTCAAAAAGTTTCCGAACTCCTTTGAAGTTGTCCATGACTGCGCTCAGATATTTGCTTTCTTTGGCGTCGGCAGCAAAAACCATGCTGAAACCAGGAGAGCCCTGGAATTATATGAGCAGGCAAAGCTTCTGATTTCGCAGAATCATGATCCCAAAATCGGCGAACAGACGATCAGCGGTGAAATGGCGAGTGCCTGGATGCTTCTTGGTGAAGGAGAAAGATGCATTGAGCTGTTGAAGAAGAATAATGCGGGAGGCGTATACAGCGATATGATCGGCATGGTGCTGGCGCTGAATCTGAAAAAACACGAAGAAGCGGAGCCGTTTCTCGCCGAAGCTCTGCTGCTCAACACATTTGGTCTCGTGGATTCCGTTATTGGATATGCGCTGGTTTTATCCTCCCGCAGGGAATACGCAGACGCGAAGCGAATGCTGTCCGGACTGATCTCGTATCTGGAGTCCTTCAAGGAGGGAGAAAAAGCAGATTTTGCAGATAAGATCATGGCAAGCATGTATATTGTGATGGCCTATATTCATACACTGGAAGGACAATCGGAAGAAGCAGCGAAGTTTCTGCGTGCTGTCCTCGCCGCCGTCCGGAAGTTCGACGCAACGCCGGATTATGGAATCCGGACACTTCGCTATCCCGTGCACCGCACGGATGTCATTCTAAATGATGCTCTTGGCGCGACGGCGGCGGACAGCATCGAGACGATCCTGGATCTGCTGGGAAATCAGGAGCTGTCAAGGAACTGGAAGGAGCTGTCCGATAATGGATAATGAAAAGAAAGCAATCAACGTATTTGCGAACAGAAACTACCGATTGGTCTTTTTCGGAGCTCTGGTCTCGGAATTGGGTGCGCTTCTGTACAGCTTCGCCGTTGGCTTTTATATTCTGGAGATCAGCGGAAACAACGCCTTTCTGCAAGGTTTGTATCTTGCCCTTTGCGGCGTTGCGCTGCTGCTTTTCACACCTGTCGGCGGCGTCCTTGGGGACCGTTTCAATAAGGCAAAGATCATGTATGTCTGTGATTACATCAAGGGTGGAATGATCATTCTGGCCACAGTGCTTATGATGATCCTGCCATTGCCGAAAGCGCATATCGTGATCCTGTTCATCCTCGGAATCCTGGGCAATGTGGTCAGCGGCATCTTTAATCCCGCTGCCGGAGCAATGCTGCCGAATATCGTAGAGCCTCAGCAATTACAGCAGGCGAACGCGTATTTTTCAATCAAGAACTCAATGGAGTCGATCCTGGGTGTCATACTGGCCGGCGTTCTGTACGCGGTGCTGCCTTTAAAAGTACTCTTTCTGGCGGTAGGCGCATGCTTTATAGCCTCCGGAATCTCAGAAATGCTGATCCGCTATGATCATACGCCTTCTGCGGAACCGATGACGCTGCGTCTCGCGGTTTCAGACATGAAAGAGGGCATACTGTATCTGAAAGGCCAGAAAGCCATCATGGCCATCGTTGGCGCTGCGCTGTTCATCAATTTCTTCTTCACGCCTGTGACTGGAAATTTCATTCCATATTTCATCAAGACAGATCTGGCATCTGCCCCGGCTTACCTATTCGACAGCGTTTTAAAACCGGAACTGTGGTCATCTGTGTTCAGCGTATGCGTAGGAGCCAGCTCCCTGATCGGAGCCGTGATGATGAGCGCCAGAGAGCAGGAGGAGAATTGCGGTCTGAAGGTTGCCAAAAGACTGTGCGTCTCTTCGGGCGTGATGATCGCCCTGGCGATCGGATACTGGTGGCTGGTGGCCTCAGACGTCTCCTTGAACGCCTTTTTGCTGGTTTTCAGTGCAGGATGCCTCGCAATTGGTTTCCTGCTCTCCTTAATCAACATTCCTCTCAACACTACCGTCCAGCGCAGGGTGGAAAAAAACAAGCTCAGCAAGATAGGCAGCATCATAAGCGTAGGTTCACAGGGAATGATCCCGATCGCCTCAGTATTGGCAGGAGCGGCGCTTCAGGCTTTCGGCAGCACAGTGCTTCTTGTCATCTGCGCAGCAGGGTTCACGATCACAGCAGTCCTGCTTTTGACAAACAGGCATGTCAAATCATTGTAGGGGATGCTTTTGATCGTTCTCAGTGTTTTGCAAAAAACGCGCAGCTCACACGAAGTGTGATTTCCGGGTTTGGGAGGTGTTCCCAACGAGCCGGTGCAGAAATTGCGCGCAGGTCCGGTTCTGTACACTGCTTGCCAGGTACTGAAACTTTGACAACGAATGTTCCTTACGGAACTCATTCGGTAAAATCCGTATCCATCGCCGTCTGCAGCGTATATTCAGGATAGGCCGCCTGCACTTTTTCGCAGACCTCACGGTAGACCTGTCTGCGGTCCCCCGCGTCAAAACTCACCACGATATCAAATCGCAGGGTCTTTGCCTCCTTGTCCAGATAAAATCCGTGCATCTGCAGGATATACGGATTTTCCTTTACGAGACGCAGCACGTTTTCCCTTGCCGCGGCTGCCTCCGGATCCTTCGTATTGATGGAATACACCCCGATGGCCGTGAGGATCACATTATGGGTACGGTATACGTTCATTGTGATCTCGCGGATCAGTTTGTCCAGATCATCGGCGGACAGGGTATCCGGGACCTCGATATGCACAGAACCGTTAAATGCGTCCGGCCCGTAATTGTGCAGGACCAGGTCATACGCGCCCCGCACTTCCGGATTAGAGGTAACGGTCTGCCTGATGCTCTGTGCGAGTTCCGCATCCGCCCGCTATCCGAGGATCCGGGAAAGCGTCTCGCTCAGCATTCCGACGCCGGACTTTATGATCACCAGGGCGATCGCGGCGCCGAGCCAGGCTTCCAGAGAAATGTGGAAAATGAGATAGACCGCCGCCGCGACGAGCGTCGATGCCGAGATCACGGAGTCGAGCGTCGCGTCCTCGCCGGAATTGATCAGCGAATCGGACTTTACGGTCTCCCCGACATGCTTCACATATCTGCCCAGTCCTATCTTCACGATGACCGCGACCGCGACAATGATCAGCGCGGCGGCGCCGTAATCCGGCGTTTCCGGATGAATGATCTTCTTCACGGATTCCACGAAGGCGGTCACGCCCGCGTAAAGCACGAGCAGGGAAATGACCATCGCGCTCAGATACTCGATCCGCCCGTATCCAAAGGGATGCTTTTTGTCTGCCTCCCTGCCGGCCAGCTTCGTCCCGACGATGGTGATGACGGAGCTTGCGGCGTCCGAAAGGTTGTTGACCGCGTCCATCACGATCGCGATGGAATTGGCTGTCAGACCGACAAACGCCTTGAAAGCCGCGAGAAATACATTGGCCAGTATCCCGATGATGCTGGTGCGGATGATGGTCCTGTCCCGTCCTGTCTGCGTGTTCATCTCTTTCCCTCCGGTCCAGCGGCTTTCCCAAGCCGTGTTTTTCCGATGATCCGTTCCGGTATGTTATGCCTGCTTTCCGAGCTCGGCAGCGACGGCATTCCGGACTTCCTTCATATCCACAGTGGGTTCAAACCGGGCGACGACTCTGCCTTCACGGTCTACGAGGAACTTCGTGAAATTCCATTTGATATAGGCCTTGTCACCGAACGCCTTATTGTTCATATCCGCAAACCTGCTCATCGCCGCGTTCTTCAGCCCCTTGCCGAAGCCCGTAAAAGGCTTCTCGCCGGCAAGATACGCAAACAGCGGATCGGCATTTTCACCGTTCACCTCGATCTTCGCGAACTGCGGAAACTCGGTCCCGAACTTCACCGTGCAGAATTTATGGATCTCATCCTCGGAACCGGGCGCCTGGTTCGCGAACTGGTTGCAGGGGAAATCCAGGATCTCAAAGCCCTGCTCCCTGTACTCCTTGTACATGGCTTCCAGGGGATCGTAATGCGGGGTGAAGCCGCAGCCCGTCGCCGTGTTAACGATAAGAAGCACTTTTCCCCGGTATTCTCCGAGGTTCACGTCGTTTCCTTTTCTGTCCTTCACTGTGAAATCATACACTGTCTTCATGTTGCCTGACTCCTTTCTATGAATTACTGTTCTTTGTTTTTTCTGTTATCCAGCAGCTCATACAGCAGCGTATAAAGCGTCTGCGCCTTTTCGGGAGGAAGATCGATACAGCCCGCCACTTTTGCGGGAACTTCCTTCGCCCGCTCCTTAAGCGCTCTTCCCTCCCCGGTAAGCGTGATCAGAACGATCCGCTCGTCCTCTCCGCTCCGTTTCCGTTCGATATAGCCGTCCTGCTGCAGCTTTTTCAGAAGCGGGGAGACCGTCCCGTTATCCAGCATCACTCTTTCGCAGATCTCGCCGACCGTGATCCCGTCCTTTTCCCACAGGACCAGCAGGACGATATACTGCGTGTAGGTAAGTCCCAGCGGCTTAAGGTACGGCGTATACAGGCCGGTCACGCGCCGCGCGGCCGCGTAAAGCGGAAAACAAAGCTGGTTGTCCAGTTTCATTGCCTCTTCAACTTCGAATTCCATGAACGTCTCTCCTCTTTTATATTTTGTACGATTATGTTGTATCAAATATATTTGACTGTGTCAAGAGTAAATTTCCCAAAAAATACAGAACCTGCGCGGGTCAAAGATCCGCGCAGGACATTTACGGTTCTG
>JAFOIS010000164.1 GCA_017420605.1 Lachnospiraceae bacterium
AAAGAAACAAGCCATACGGAAAGAGCGTTATCCGGCAAAATAAAAAGCCGCGCTCGGCGGCTTTATCGCTTCGGCTTTCCGAAGTTTTCCCTACTAAGGATACATCGGCTTTCAGAGCATTATTCCTGCAAAAGATCCCTGACGACTTCCGAAGCGAGGAGGATCCCCGATGCGGCCGGAACGAAGACCATGCTGCCGGGAGTGCTGCGGCGGCGCTCTGTCTTTGGCGTCTCCTCCGAAGCAGCATCCATACCGGTCCCGCCAGAGATCGGACCGGCGGATGCGGGATCACCGGATGCCGGATCCCCGCGTCTTTCTTTCGGATGAATGGCTTCCTCTTCGGAATAGACGACCTTCACATGTTCGATGCCCTGTTTCCGGAGTTCACGGCGCATCACACGCGCAAGGCCGTCGCCTTTGGTATCGGCAAGGTCGGCAGTGCGGACCTTTGACGGATCCAGCCGGTTTCCGGCACCCATCGCGGAAATGACCGGGATGCCGGCCGCCATCGCCCTGCATATGATTTCGATCTTCGCGGTCACGGTATCCACGGCGTCGACTACATAATCATACTCCGCAAACGGGATCTCATCAGCACATGCCGGGAGGAAGAAAATCGGCCATGTGCGCACCGTCGTGTCAGGTGAGATCTCCAGGATCCGTTCTTTCATGACTTCGGTTTTCGGCCTTCCGACCGTCCGGTATCCCGCGATGATCTGACGGTTAATGTTGCTTTCCGCAACGCTGTCCGGGTCGACCAGGCCAAACGTACCGATCCCGCTCCGCGCGAGGGCTTCGCAGACGTAACCGCCCACGCCGCCGACCCCGAAAACAAGGACGCGCTTCTTACGAAGCGTTTCCACCGCCGTGCTGCCGATCAGCATTTCCGTTCTGGAAAAGCGCTCTTCCGACATGGCAAATTCCCCCTGCAGCTACTTTTTCCATACGAATTCCCGTACGGCTACCATTATACAGGGAAGACGCAAAAAGGTGAAGCCGCTTCGAGAAGATATGGTTTTAAAAGCAGACCGGATCTGCACGTTCCCAAAACCGTATAGACCGGGCCGGGTCTGTGCCGCTTTACCTGCTGAAGCTGTCGATACGGTTTTTGCAAGCCGGTACGGTTATGTCGGACCGGGCGCTGAAAAAAAGCGGTGTGCCGTTGTTACCTATTGAAAAATATGATATGATTTTTCAGGAAGGAGGTCGACAAAAATGCAGTGTCCGAAGTGTCACCGGTATGTACCGGACGAAGCAAAGTTCTGCCCGACCTGCGGCCATCTGATGGCCCCGCAGCAGCAGGACTATACACAGGAGCAGAATTACACACCGCAGCAGGGATATGTGCCGCCGCAGCAATACGATAAGGCCCAGAGCCAGCCGTATCAGCAGCCGGGCCAGCAATACCAGCCGCAGGGACAGCAGTACCGGCAGCCGGGTCAGCCGTATACCCCGCAGGGACAGCAGCCGTATCAGCAGGCACAGGCACCCAACCAGTACCAGCAGACACAGGCTTCAAACCAGTACCAGCCAACGCAGGCACCCAACCAGTATCAGCCAACGCAGGCGCCGCAGCAGTACCGGCAGCAGCCGCAGCACGCATCACATGGCGCACCGCACGGCAGCGCGCCGAAAAAAAGCGGCGGAAACATGCCGAACAGATCGATCATCATGCTGGCGATCCTTGTCGGCGCGATCCTGATCGCGACGATTCTCCTTATTCTTATGCTGAGAAAACTGAACGAGACGGAAACGCTGCCGAATTCGGAAACGGAATCCACGGAATCCGTATCCTCCGAAAGCACAGTGCCGACGTCGCCGCCGGTCACGCTGATCCCGACCTCCACGCCGATGCCGCCGACCGCGACGCCTTCGATCACGCTGATCCCGACTGCGCCGCCCGCGTCGCCTATTGCCACACCGACGCCGATCCAGACGCCGACGCCCGCGCCCACCTTTACGCCGACGCCGCTGCCGTCTCCGACCGCGACACCCTCGCCGACGCCGTCAGGCTCCCTTTCCGGTGACTACGTCCTTCCGGGAAGCGATACGAGACTTATTTCCGAATCGGAGCTTACCGGCCTGACCGACTGGGAAATCCGGGTCGCGAGAAATGAGATCTACGCCAGACACGGGCTCATGTTCAAGACCCAGGCGCTGCAGGATCATTTCAACAGCAAGTCCTGGTATCACGGAACGATCGCCGCAGGCACCGATATCGGCTATCTTCTGAACGATACGGAGAAGAAGAACATCAGCACGATCACGTCGTACGAAAAAGCGCATAATATTAATCAATGATCCGTCATCAGGCTGCCGAATCTGCAGCCTGATTTTTAGTACATGTGACCATTTGCAATCCGCAGGGATAATGGTATTATAAGCAAGGAAAATTTTAAGCCATGAGGAGGCGTTTTTTATGGGCAAACTTATCATCATGGATCACCCACTGATCGCGCACAAGATCAGCCTGATCCGCAACAAGAAAACAGGTACCCGTGATTTCCGCACCATCGTTTCCGAGATCGCCATGCTGGAATGCTATGAATCCACCCGCGACCTTGAACTCGAAGATGTCGAGATCGAGACCCCGATCTGCAAGACCACCGGCAAGAAGCTGGCCGGCAAGAAGCTCGCGATCATCCCCATTCTCCGCGCCGGCCTCGGTATGGTAGACGGCATGGAAAAACTTATTCCTTCCGCAAAGGTCGGCCACATCGGCATGTACCGTGATCCCAAGACCCTTAATCCCATCGAGTATTACTGCAAGCTTCCGGACGACATCGATAAGCGCGACGTTTTCGTCGTCGACCCGATGTGCGCGACCGGCGGTTCCGCCTGCGACGCGATCGACGCGCTGAAGGCGAAGGGATGTAAGAACATCCGCTTCCTCTGCATCATCGCCGCGCCGGAAGGCCTGAAGAAGCTGCAGGAAACGCATCCGGACGTCGATGTCATCGTCGGTGCGCTCGATGATCACCTGAATGATCACGGCTACATCGTTCCGGGTCTCGGCGACGCGGGCGACCGGATCTTCGGTACGAAATAACCGGAATCACAGCAGGAAACCGCGCGACGAAATGGCTGCGGAGCAGCCATGAATTCGCAAAAACATACAGTATTGCTTAAATGAGGAGGGCTTGTAATGAGCAAGCAAACAGCAATCGGCAATGAAGCCATCTACGACTCACGTTCACTCGGCGCCGGCAGAACGGGCATCCTGGGTCTCCAGCACATGTTCGCGATGTTCGGTTCCACCGTTCTTGTCCCGCTTCTTACGGGTCTGCCGGTCACCACGACGCTTCTTTTCGCGGGACTCGGAACACTTCTCTTCCACTTCATCACCGGCCGCAAGGTTCCGGCGTTCCTCGGTTCATCCTTCGCCTTCCTGGCAGGTTATTTCGCACTTGCCCCCAACGGTGAGCCCGACCGCCTTCCCTATGCCTGCTTCGGCGTAGCCTGCGCCGGCCTCGTATACCTTCTGCTCGCGCTGCTTTTCAAGATCTTCGGCGCGTCCAAGGTCATGAAGTACTTCCCGCCGGTCGTCACCGGCCCGATCATCATTGCGATCGGTATCAACCTCGCCCCGTCCGCGATCAACAGCTGCTCCACCAACTGGCCGATCGCCCTCGTCGCGATCCTGGTCATCATCATCTGCAACATCTGGGGCCGCGGCATGATCAAGATCATCCCGATCCTGATGGGCGTCATCGCTTCCTATCTCGTTGCCGCCGTTTCGGGCGTCATTGACTTTACGCCTGTAAAAGAAGCTGCCTGGGTCGGCCTTCCGGTCGTCTGGGAACGCACTGTCTTCGGCCTCTTCGGAAGCGGCAGCGTCGACAGCGCCCTTCTTCTTACCGCCGTCATCACGATTCTTCCGATCTCGTTCGCGACCATGATGGAACACATCGGCGACATCTCCGCGATCTCCTCGACGGTCGGCCAGAACTTCATCAAGGATCCGGGCCTCCACAGAACGCTGACGGGCGACGGCCTTGCGACCATGGTAGCGTCCCTCTTCGGCGCTCCGGCAAACTCGACCTACGGCGAGAACACCGGCGTGCTCACGCTGACCAAGGTCTACGACCCGTTCGTGATCCGCCTTGCGGCGGTCTTTGCGATCGTCCTTTCCTTCTGCCCGAAGTTCGCGGC
>JAFOIS010000165.1 GCA_017420605.1 Lachnospiraceae bacterium
GAAGAAGCGGCTCCGGCCAGCTCCGAAGAAGCGGCTCCGGCCAGCTCCGAAGAGGCGGCTCCGGCGGAAGAGTCCAGCGAAGAGGCTCCGGCGGAAGAACACGAGAACGTCACCATCGACGCATACATCGTCGCGACTGAGTGGGGCGATGCGTTCGAAGAGATCGAAGCCAAGTTCGAAGAACTCTATCCGTGGATCGACGTTGTGGGTATCTCCCGCGGCGGCGGCAACCAGACCATGGACCTTCCGGCAGAAGCAGCGGCCGGCACGCTTCCGGACCTCATCCCGGGCGACAACAACGAGATGATGAACAACTTCGTCCATGAAGGCTACATCGAGGACTTCAGCCAGTTCGCCTGCTCCGAGAAGATCCCGCAGGCCTATAAGGATGCGTTCATGATCGACGGCATCCTCCTTGCCGAGACCTACGGCGCCGCGTTCTCCTGCATGTTCTACAATATGCAGATCCTGAACGAAGCCGGCTGGGACAAGGCTCCGGAAAACTGGCAGGAACTGATCCAGTGCTGCGCGGACGTCAAGGAAAAGACCGGTGTTGCGCCGTTCACGGTCGCTGCCGGCAAGACCACGACCAGCTGGATGCTGTTCGAGCTTCTGATCGCCAACGTCTGCGGCGAAGAGCTCGGCCAGGGCGTCTATGAAGAAGCGTTCAAGAAGGGTACTTTCGAATTCAACGCTTATCCGGGCATCGTTGAGAAGTTCAACGAACTGCAGCCGTACTTCCTGGAAGGTTCTTCCACCTACACCGAAGATGACGTTACCGCTGCCATGACCGATGGCCTTGCGGCGATGTGCCTTGCCGGTAACTGGAACGGCAAAGCGATCCTTGAAGGTATCGAAGAGTGCACCGGCAGCGCCGACCTTGCGGCCGCTTCCCTTCCGTGCTTCCAGGACGAAGGCAAGACCCGCTGGATCTCCGCTACGGCTGAGACCGGTATGACCGTTACTGCTGACCCGAACCGGAGCGAAGCTGAGAAGGAAGCCATCGACCTCTTCGTCAACTTCTTCTGGGATCCGGAACAGTACAGGATCATCCAGAACACGGCCGGCAACGTCCCGGTTATCCCGATGCCCGACGGCTATGTCGTCCTTGCACCGCAGATGACCCCGCTGGTCTCCGAGATGGGTACTTCCCCGTTCGTGACGATGGGCTTCAACCTCTGGTCCACGGAGTTCAAGGATGCTGCGAACCGTGACATCCAGGACTGCCTGGCCGGCCTGCTGGATATGCAGCCGGCTGTTGACCGTATGACCGAACTCGTCAAGACGAGCCACAAGGAATAATGCTTTCTGAAGCCAGGTAAGCAACGCCGGCCCCGATGTTTATGACATTGGGGCCGGTCCCAATAAAAGGCCTGTTTAGGTGTTTTACATGAATAAAAAAGAAACCAGGCACAGATCGAAGCGGGAGATAGAGCAGTTCACAACAGGTCTGCTCTTCATCCTTCCCTCGCTGATCATGACAGCGGTGTTTGTCGTATATCCGGCATTCAACGTTGTGTATTACAGTTTTACAGACTGGAACGGTGTCGCCGCTGTCAAAAATTTCGTCGGACTTGAAAATTACAGGCGTCTGGCGACGATCGACGGCTTCGGCACGATGATGCTGGCAACGCTCGGCTTTGCGGTCGGCATGACGATCCTTACGATCGTGATCGCCTTCGCCGCGGCGCTTGCTCTCGACAAAAAAGGAAAAGGCAGGCTCCCGCGCGGCGTCCTGCGTTCCTGCTGGTTTTTCCCGACGCTGCTTTCCGGCGTCGTCGTCGGTGTTCTGTGGCACGTGATGTATGAGTACAACAACGGCCTCATCAACAAGATCATCATGTCTGCCGGCGGTCAGAAGGTCAACTGGCTGGAGACGGTAGGTCTCACGAACATCGCGATCATCATCGGCGCCACCTGGGCAAGGCTCGGGATCTGCGTCGTCATTTTCATGGCGGGCCTGCAGGCGATCCCTGTGGAGCTTTACGAGGCGGCCGCCATCGACGGGGCGACGACAAGACAGGCGAGGCGGAGCATTACCGTCCCGCTCATGGCACCGTCCATTACGATCAATATGCTTACGACGTCGATCGCCGCGTATAAGTCCTACGAGCTGCCGTACCTGATCTCTCAGGGACGTCCCGGAAAGACGACGCTGCTGATCAGCCAGAGGATCACGTTCTACGCGTTCGATACCACGGATTACGGGCGCAGTTCCGCGCTTGCGGTCGTGCTGATCGCGATCATTACCATCTTTTCGCTGATCCAGCTTCTGGTCATGCGCAGGAGGGAGGATAATACGTGATGAAAAAACGATTTGATATACAAAAGTTTTTCACCGAACTCATCCTGCTTCTTGGAACGGTCCTGCTCCTTCTGCCGGTCTATTATTTTGTGATCGGCGCGTTCAAGGTACGAAAGCAGATCATTCAGCACCCCCTCACGATCTCAAAGTCGATGTTCACGCTCGACAACTTCCCGCGTGCGATGAAGGCGCTCCATTACTGGAACGCGATCAGGAATACGGGGCTGATCACGATCGGGGCGCTGTTCCTGATCATCATCATCGCTTCGCTCGCCGGGTTCGCGATCGCGAGGATCCGCTTCCGCCTTTTTGAGACCTACTATTCGCTGCTCGTGGTCTGTATGGTGATCCCGTTCGTCGCCTGCGTTATCCCGCTGGTCGTGCTGAACAAGCAGCTGGGGCTTCTCAATACGCTGTTCGGACCGATCGCCATCCAGGTGGGATGGAATATACCGTTCGCGACGTTCCTGTTCTCCGGCTTCATGCGGGGGATCCCCAAGGATCTGGAGGACGCGGCCTACATCGACGGCTGCAGCACGTTCGGCGTTTACCGGAAGATCTTCCTCCCGCTGCTCGCGCCGGTCACGGCAAGCTGCTGTATCGTCAGCGGACTCGGTATCTGGAACGACTATCTGGTCAGTAAGACAAATCTTAAGGATACCGCGTTCCCGACGCTGATGGTCGGTATGTATACGTTCTTCGGCGCCAAACAGACAGAGTACGGCTATGCGTTCGCAGGCGTCCTGCTCACCAGCGTCCCGATGATGGTCCTCTTCCTGTTCCTGCAGAAGTACTTCATCAAGGGTATCGCGGCAGGCTCCGTGAAGGGCTGATCCATAGCGCGGAACCGTTGAATACAATAATAAAAATCCGCTCGTGCAGAGCGGATTTTTTGTGCGGTGATGTTTTGCCGGAAATGAGGACCGGGACGCTGCATGCGCCCCGGATGATACCGGAAGGATCGTCAGCGGGCGTGCCGCTCGTCCCACGCGCGGCGTACGGCGGAGATCATCTCGTCCACCATGGCCGGGCGGTCGGCAGCCTTCGCGACGGCGGAAGAGGTGCCGGTCGCGTCCGCGCCGGAGATGATCATGTTGTAGACGTCTTCGCCGCTGTGGATGCCCGCGGCCACAAGGACCAGAATATCCGGGTTGACGCCGTGCACCGCGTTGACGGCGGCCGCGACGTATTCCGGTCCGATCGTGGTGGTTGTGCCGATGAGCTCCGATGGCTCCGCCACGATGATGTTCGGGGTAAGGCGGGCGACCATGGAAGCTTCGACCGAGGAGTCGGTGCAGACGATCGTCGTAAGACCGACTTCATCGGCACGCTCGATCGTGCGCTTCAGGACGTTGACGCCGACCTGCTTTTCGATATGGTTCAGCATAACACCTTCGGCGCCGGCGGCGACGAGCGATTCCGGAAGAATATCCGCAAGGCCGCGGCCCGGATAGATCGGGTCCATGTGCGGCGCAAAGACGTGGATACGCTTCGTGGCACGTTTGACGTCGGAAATATTGACGATCGGCGTCGTGTAGATGATATCGACGTCGTATTTTTCAGAGGCTTCGTCGGCGGCTTTGGCAAGGTCTATGATGTCCTGTCCGTACAGGTAGGATTTCGGTCCGATCTCAAAAAAAGGCGCCTTGATGGTGTTGTTCGGGTTCATATGATACCTCCATAGAATGAAGTGGGCTTGGTTGCCATTTCCTTACTAAATATAGTCCCGCCGTATCGTTACGTCAAGATTCCGGCATGCGGGAAATTGACGGATGCGGAAAAAGAGCATAATATAGGAAAGGATGGATCCGGCGGAAAATCACGCGTCCGGTCCCCGGAAAACCCGCACAGCGGGCCCGGACCGGCGGAGATACCCGCGCGGCACAAAGGTTGGA
>JAFOIS010000166.1 GCA_017420605.1 Lachnospiraceae bacterium
CCGTTGCCCCACTCGATCTTTTCCACCGTATAGCCGTAATACGGAACGTCGGTGATCGTGACCCTCTGGCCGGGGACGGCTTCCTCAACGTCCGCATATGCGTAGCCGCCGTTCATCGCCGGCACGTAATCGCCGTTCACGTCGCGCGTATTCGCGACGACATTTACCCTTCTCGGATCATTCGGACCGAGTTTTTTGAAGACGGCGTCGATACAGATATCTTCGTCATACCCCCATACGTAAAACCGGCCGGAATCCCGGATATCCGTGCCGATCGCATAACCGTCGCCCCAGTACAGATGTTCCAGACGGTACCCGTAATACGGATATGTGCTGACATAAATGAGGTCGCCGGGCTGTCCCGTCACCTGGCTGATCTCAACGCTCCCGCCGGTCTCCGAAAAGATGGTCACGCCGTTTTCATTCTGGGTCGTGACGTTCGCGGTGATGTCGACCTCCGGATCATCGGCGGACCGTTTCTTAAAGCAGACGTCCACCACGGGATCCGAGACTTTATCCCACATGTTAAACTGCGGGAACCGTGTGATATCCGTACCCATCTCAACGCCGTTGCCCCACTCGATCCCGCTGATGTAATAACCGGGAGACGGCTCCGCAATGACCCTCACCGTTTCGCCGGGCATGGCTTCCTCAGGTATGGTATAGGCATATCCGCCGTCTATGCCGGACTGAAAAAGATCGTTCTCGTCAAACGACGAGCATACGACGAGAGGCCGTCTCGCGTCGGCGTCACTCATATGCCAGAAGACCACGCTGACGTAGACGTCTTCCTTCAGATCCCACATCTGGAAGCACCTGCTTTCCGTAATGTCCGTGGAAATGTCGCCCGCATCGTCCATCCACGTAACGCTGGCAAGCCGGTAATTGAGCCATGTCTCTACTTCTACGTTCACCCAGTCTCCGGGGGAGGCATACTGCAGGTCAACGGTCGCTGTTCCGCCGGGATGATCGGAGATCGTCCCGTCCGCGTTCCAGGTCGTGATACGGACGTGGACCTCCTGAGAGGACAGCGCCCTGACTGAAACAGGAAAGAGACCAATGACACCCACAAGCAAAACGAACGTAAGCAAAATACTGAACCATCTTCTGATACCGTGCTTCATCATTTTTCTCCTTTCTGAAAACCGCTGTCTTCCCTTTTCTTCTGTGTATGCAGGTCCCGTATTCATCCGCTTATCAATGCTGTTTCTTTTTCATAATGGACCGGTAACCGGCCGCTTTCTGCAGGAAGTGCGCGAAGAACGGCTTCCTGTCATCTTTGCTGTAAATGATCTCTTCCGTATTCTTCCAGCTGAACCACGACGGCTTGCTCCGGAAGCGGTCCGGAGATTTGAAGAACCACGCAAGGTCGGTATCCAGATGCCGGATATACATACCGAACTTATCGTTTTCCGGATAACGGATCACGTCCTCGTCATAGACCATTTCCAGAAGCTGCCGCGATACGTTGCAGCCGCACATAAACGCCATCTTCACACTGGCCGGGATGCGGCCGTTGATCTCGAGGAGCTTCGGTTCCCCGGTCGCCGCATCGACCATGAAAGCGACGTTGGCAAAGCCCTGCCACTTCAGCGCTTTCAGTAGTTTTCCGGCATGATCCAGCGCCTCATGGGCATCCACCGTTTCGATCAGCACGCCGGCACCGGCGTCGATGGGGAACCACCTGAGGACGTCCACTGCATAGGACGTGCAGATCTCCTGGTTCTGATCCAGAAAGAGGTTCGTCCCGATCCGTTTTTCGAAATGCACGAACTCCTGGATCACGTAGTCGTCCGGATCGAGGCCCTTCTCCTGCATATACGGCAGGAAGTCCTCTCTTTTTTCAAATTTATGGAACCCGACCGAGCCGAGGCCCTGCCGCGGCTTGATGATGATCGGGAAAGTGCACTTTTCAAGGAAATCATCAAGATCCTGTGTGCTGTGCCTCGTGTAGGGGCAGGGAATGCCGATCTCCATCGCGGTGTCGAAGGTGGTCTGTTTGTTGAATGCTTTGATATAGGATTCCCGCGGCGCGCAGGCAAGCTTTACGTATCTGCCGAGCCGTGCTTCATTGCGCGTCACCATATCCGTACTCATTTCCCCGACCGGCATGAGCACGTCATATTTCCCGCCGGAAATGAGAGATTCCAGATAATCCACATAGGAATCCTGCCGTACGCTCAGTCCTTCTTTCAGGATCACTTCATCCGGCTTGTTGGAAACGCAGCACACGTCCCTTTTGGAACTGCAGACGACCGAAACGCGGCAGCCCAGTTCCTTGAGCCCCCGGATCATCGCCAGCGTCTGTTTTCCGCCCCCGTCCAGGACCAGTACGTTCAGTTTTGTAAAATCAAGCATCTTGTCACCTTTATTCTGCTGTGCCGTCAGGCTTCTTTCTTGCACGGACGCGGTCCGCCGCTTCCTGCTCGATCGGGATAAGCGGGAATTTCGTCTTTTTCCGCACGACGATGTCCCAGATCATTTTCACCGTCCGCAGAATGATCACGATATCCGTTCCGATCCCCTGCCTGTCGATATACATTCTCGCAAGCTCCGTTCTGACCGGCAGGACGTCTCTTGCATATTCCGCCTCATCCTTTACAAAAAGTTCCCCGTGCGCGTAGTCAAAGAGGCTGTCAAAACACGAAAGCCCCGGCTTTACGGACAGGATCGCGGCATACTCCCCGGTATACCACTTGTCCACGGCCTTTTTCGGATACGGTCTGGGGCCGACGATGGACATATCGGATATCAGCACGTTGATGAGCTGCGGCAGCTCGTCGATCTTGCTCTTCCGGAGGAACCGCCCGAACGGGAAGATCCGGGACCCGTTGACGAGATACTGGCTTTCCTTCGCTCCCTCTTCCTTAAGATGCATGGACCGGAACTTCATCATGGTGAACGGTCTCCCGTCCCGCCCGATCCGCTCGCTTCGGAAAAAAACCGGGCCGCGGCTGGACGCTTTGATCCCGATACACGCAGCAAGGAACACCGGCGACAGCACGATGAGCGCCATAAGTGAACTCAGAAGATCGAATATCCGTTTTGCCGCTCTGTAAAGCATCCTTTACCTACCTGACTTCCCTGACCAGCACAAATGCTTCCGCCGCCTTCACGTTCACCGTCGCGCCGCGCAGTCTTGCCAGCGCCTCTACTGCTTCGACCGACCTGAGGTCCGGGAACGCGCCGA
Source organism: Lachnospiraceae bacterium (assembly GCA_017420605.1). Taxonomy (GTDB): domain Bacteria; phylum Bacillota; class Clostridia; order Lachnospirales; family Lachnospiraceae; genus Chordicoccus. Next base: position 3,191 of record JAFOIS010000166.1, read on the forward strand.
CCTGCGATCCGTAGATCCGCAGCGCTTCCAGTTTCTTTTCCAGGAACTCCGAAATATCCTCGAATACATCCGGGATAAAGGCCTTGTCCGCGGACGGATAATGCAGGCCCGTTTCGGACAGGGTCTCATAGGCATAGATCCGCCGGACCGGCAGACCGCTCTTCGGACGCAGGGCGACCATTGCCGCCTCGGTGACGAGCTGGTGATCCTTCTGCATATCGCCCCAGTGCGGGATGTAGACTTCCTCCGCCCCGCTGCGCAGCGCGGCGTCATAGATCGCCTTGTTGACTTCTTTGCGCGGGGCATGATCGATGGCGAGCGGCCCGAACGGGAGGCCGATGTACTCGTCGACGCCAAGATACGCGAAGGCTTCCTGCATCTCGGCATGCACCCGTTTCGTGAGCGGACCCCATTCGCCGCCTTCCTTCGCGGTGACCACACATACGGAAACGCGGTCGCCCGCCGCCTTCCTCTTCAGGATCGTCCCGCCGACACCCAGGGTCTCATCGTCCCGGTGCGGCGCTATCACCAACACATTCATTTCCGGTGCTCCTATGCCCTGTATTTCGGGAAATAACTGCTCTCCGTCTCTTCGCGCATCCCCGTAAGGAAGTCGTACCGCTCGCGGTCATAGATCCTCTTCCCGATATGGAACCGGTTGAGATCCCCTTTATAGAACGCCCTCTTGAACTTGAACAGGCTGTCCTCTCCGGAACCGACGCCGCCGCCCAGATACAGGGTCCGAAGGCCGTTTTCGTATCCCCACAGCGCCGCCTTGTAAAGCAGGAGGTTCGTCGCCGCCAAGGGGCCGTATTCACGGAGGTACCCCGAAAGGTGGTAGTTCATCTTCCCGTTTGCCGCAAGGATGATCGACGCCGCGATGGCTTCGCCGTCCTTCTCCGCCCAGAAGACCTGCGCGTTGCCGGGAAGGTCCTCAAGAAGGGATCTGTAGAACGCGTCGCCGAAATAATAATACTGATCCGCCTCGTCCTTATCCATGGTCCGGTCGTAGATATACCGGAACTTTTCGTAGATTTCCGGGAACCGGCCGTTGTAGATACAGACGCCGTTCTTTACCGCTTTCCGGATCACGTTCCGGTTTTTGCTCGTGATGTTGTTCCAGATGACTTCCGGGTCCGAAAGATCCATGTGGAC
>JAFOIS010000167.1 GCA_017420605.1 Lachnospiraceae bacterium
ACGTAAAGCAGGAGCGGCGTGAGCAGGAGCGTGATCATTCCCAGGATCGGGCTTGTATACAGCATGAGGATGATCGAACCGATGACCGTAAGCACCCGGATACGATCTGCATGAGCGTTGTGTTCAGCATTTCCCCGACCATATCGATGTCGTTCGTGAAACGGCTCATGATATCGCCGGTCTTGTGCGTGTCGAAGAACCGGACGGGCAGCGTCATGAGTTTTTCATAGAGCGTATCGCGCATGCGGCGGAGCGACCGCTGGGAAACGGAGAGCATGATGCGCGACTGCAGGTACTGCGTGACGACGGAGACAAGATACAGGACGCACATGAAAAGAAGCGCGGTCCGGAGCGAGCGGAGGCGCGACGTAAGGTCCGTTTCGGCCGGGTCGTGATAGAGGAAGCGGTTCATGACCGGCCGGAGAAGATAGGACGCCGTAAGAGACGTGACCGTGTGCGCCACCGCGCAGAAGAGCGCCGCGGCCACAAGGCCTTTCTCATGCGCAAGGAAGGAAAGGAGGGCGCGGAGGGATTCCTTCGTATCCTGCGGTTTTTCGTTTTTCTGCATGGCGCGCATCCGGCCGGCGCCGCGGCCCGTGACGTTGAGCTCCTTTTTCTGCGGGCCGGCGGCCGCATCGACCCCGTAGCGCTGCGAAAGGCGCCGTTTTGCTTCTTCGGTCAGCATGCGGACACCTCCCTTCCCGGAGGATCTTCCGGAGCGGCGGATCCGTTCATGCATCCGGCCTCCTCCGGGCTGTCCTTCTGCGACGCGAAGATCGCGCGGTAAACGGCGCATTCCCGCATGAGCACGTCATGCGGCGCGAAGCCCGCGACCTTTCCGCCGGAGAGCACGAGGATCCGGTCCGCGTCCATGACGGAGGTGATCCGCTGCGCGATGATGAGGCGCGTTACGCCGGGAAATTCCGAAAGAACGGCGCGCCGTATCGCGGCGTCCGTCGCCATGTCGCAGGCGCTCGTGGCGTCGTCGAGGATCAGGATCTTCGGCTCTTTGAGAAGAGCGCGCGCGATCGTAAGGCGCTGCCTTTGTCCGCCCGAAAGACCGGCCCCGCCGGCGCCGAGCATGTGTTCAAGGCCTTCCGGGAACTCCCGGACGAAATCCTCCGCGCGGGCATACCGGAGCGCCGCCCACAGCGCCTCGTCGGGCGCTTCTTCATTTCCCCAGCGAAGATTTTCGGCGATCGTGCCGGAAAAGAGCGTATTTTTCTGCAGGACGACGGAGACCGCCTGCCGAAGATCCCGGAGGCGGTATTCTCTGACATTGCGGCCGCCGACAAGCACCGTGCCCTCATCCGCCTCATAAAGGCGGGGGATCAGGGAAATGAGGGTCGACTTGCCGCTGCCCGTTTCCCCGATGATGCCGACGCATTCGCCCGCGTTGATCGTAAAGGTGATGTCGTCGAGCACTTTTTCGTCGTGGTTTTTATAATACCGGAAGGAAACGTGATCGAAGGTGACGGAACCGTCCGGAACGGCGGAAGGATCCGCGGGAGCGGAAAACGGGACATCGTCCGATCCGGACAGGGCGTCCGTTTCCGCATCCGGATCCCGGATGTCGATCTTCGCTTCGAGCACCTCCGTGATGCGCCGGTCGGACGCGGCCGCGCGGGTCCCGCGGAGAATGATATTCGCCATGAAATTCAGGGAATTCAGCATCTGCGTCAGATACGTGATGAACGCGGTCAGCGTCCCGATGGGCATATTGCCGACCATGATCTGCCGGCCGGCCGTCCAGACCACGACAAGGGTCGTCATGTTCACGGCAAGCGCGGAGACCGGCTGCATGAAGAGCATGACGCGGAGGGCGGACAGGCTTTTTTTCACGAGGGTCTCATTGACCGAGGAAAAGCGCCGGATCTCGTCCGTTTCCCGGACGAAGGATTTGATCACGCGCGTATTCGTCACGGATTCGTCGATGCTGCTGTTCAGGGTGTCGATCGCCTCCTGCATTTTCGTATACCGGGGCGAGGCGGTGCGGACGAGGACATAGATCACAAGGCCGAGGACGCAGATCACGGCGAGCATGATGAGCGCCATCTGCGGGGAAAGCAGGAACGACATCGCGATCGCGCCGATGAACATGACCGGCTGGCGGCAGCCGCCCCGCATAAGAAGCTGCGTGAACTCCTGGACCTGGGTCACGTCGTTGGTAAGGCGCGTGATGAGAGACCCGGTCTCGAACTCATCGATATTGGAAAAGGAGAGGGAAAGGATCTTGTGATAAACGTCTTTGCGGATCCCGTAGGACATGCGCACCGCGCCGTGGACGGCAAAACGGATGCCGAAGAGGGCCGTCGTGAGCATGAGGACCGCAAGAAGCAGCATCCGGAACTCGATACGCAGGATGTAGGCGGTATCGCCCGTCGCGGCGCCGTTATTGATGAGGTCGGCGTTGAGATAGGGCATAAGAAACTCGCCGGCGCCCTCCATCATCATAAGAAGCGGGCCGAAAAGAAAAGCGATCCAGTGTTTCCGGATATGCGGAAGATACTTCTTCAACGGTATTTCCTCGTGAACTTACGGAATCATCATACTCTGCGCGGAAAGAAAAAGCAAAGCGGCATTTGCAAAAAGAGGCGAGGCAGACTATCATAGAAGGCGGTGCCGGACTATCCGGCAGGGAAAGATCATTTCGGCGGAGTCCCGCCGTTTGG
>JAFOIS010000168.1 GCA_017420605.1 Lachnospiraceae bacterium
CCACATACGGCCTGCCGACGATCTTAGCGTAACGGCCCTCCCGCTTTTCCGGCAGGAAGTTCAGCCTGTCGAGATAGCAGTCCGAAAGGAGGATCTTCGCGCCCGCCGGCACGTCTTCTCCGGCCGCGCCAAGGGTGATCTCCCCTTCCTGTGCATAGGGGAAGTTGACGCAGGCATAGGCGACGTTCTCCTTGGTGGCCGTAAGACTGAGTCCGTCCGGACCCGATACACAGTCGGTGATCCACTCTTCGAAATGATCGTCTGTTTCCGTCTCCAGAAGATCGTCCGGATGAAGCAGAAGAAGCGTTCCCTGCGGTTCTCCCCAGTGAACGTCGTCATTGTTTACCGAGAACGGCCTGAGAAACACGTCGCCGTCCCCCGCGTGTGACGCAAAAGGATAGCAGTTGAGCACCCTGTCCGGATCTGCGGCGCGCTTGCGCACGATAACGCGCATGCCTTCGAGCGTCCTGAGTCCGTCTTTTGAAACGGCGGCGTGCAGGCACTGGCGGGCAAAACTGTAGCGGACGCCCCGCATGGGTTCCCCGAGGACGTCGTTCCAGGAAAGAAGGATGCGCCCGTCCCGGAGGACCAGCGGCACGCAGGGCGCGTTGGAAGACGGGATCTTTGTCGGCGCCGCTTTCGTCCAGCTCGCACCTTCATCATAGGAGACGGCATACCACAGGCGGCTTCGCACCGTGCGGATCAGCATGACAAGCACCCCCGGCGCGGCCTCCGTGACCACGGGCTCCACCGCGCCGGATTCCACGTTCTCTTCATCGCTGATCACCTCGACGTCGTTCGACGCCTTCCAGGTGTCCCCGCCGTCATCCGAATAGACGACGCTGGAGACGAAAGCGCTCCCTTCCACACCGGACAGGGTGGAGAACGGTGCGACGATCCGCCCGCTTCCAAGCTCGATGAGGTTATTCATGGAACCGCTGTAGCGGTCCAGACATTCGAGCTTTTTAAGGGTCAGATTTCTGCCCGTCTCATCGTCCATCCGGAGGTACATGATATCCCCTGTGGTCCCGGCGGTCTTCCATGTAATACCGAAGATACGAAGGAAAAAAGCGTGGATCCTGCCGTATCGGTCGATCAGGAACGCACCGGGATACATATCTCCTTCTTTTTCCGGGAACTCGAAGAAAAAGGACGGCGCCTGCCACGTCTTTCCTTCATCGGAAGACGTGCGCCCTATGAGGAACTGGCTCACCGGCTCCGTGCTGAAATGTCCGTCCCTGTCGGATTTGCCGATGCAGGCGAGCGTAAAGAGCCTGCCGTCCGCAAGGCGTTCCACCTGATTCATGCGGTAAACGCCGTCCGTGGAGAGCATTTTGCAGTGCAGATAACGTTCTTCACTCATATCTTCCCTCCTTTACCAGGCGATCATCGCTTCCTGTACCGTTCCCTGCCTGCGGATGAGATCGTACAGCGCGGCCGGTTCCTCACGGCAGCCGTTTCGAAGCCACATACGCACGACCGTCGTCATACCGGTGAGGAAAAAAGCCCCGTGGTACTCCATCTCCTCCTCTGAACGCACCCCAAAGCGCTCCGGCCCTACGGCCGCTCCGGCGTAACGTTCACGGACTGTTTCCCAGGCAAGCTGGAGAACGCCGCGGCTTCCGCTTTCCGCAAGATAATAGAGATAAAAGTCCCTATGATCACGGATAAAGGCAAAGATCTCCGTAAAACAGTCTCTCGCGGACGCCTTTTCGTCAAGCTTCCGGAAAAAGGCTTCCGTCAGCTGCCGGGACATGGCCTTCTCTGCTTTTTCGACCAGTTCGTAAACATCCCGATAATGCGCGTAAAACGTGGAGCGGTGGATTTCCGCCTCTTCACAGATCTCCCGCACGGTGATCTTCCCGACCGGCCGGTGGTCTTCGGTCATCATCCGGTATACGGTACGGATGATCTTTTCATCCGTTTCGCGGATCAGACGGTTATTTTTGGTATTCATAAGGCAAATTCCTCATTATTCCGACATATATCCGAATATTATCGGTTGCGCGCCCTGTCTGACAGCAGTATACTATAGCCACATTAAAAGAACAAGTGTTCGATTATTTGAGAGAAATACGATGAAGAACGAAAAACTGATGCGCGAAGGCTCCGTTGCGGAACTCCTGCTGAAAATGAGCCTCCCTGTGATTCTTGTGATGACGGTCACGGTCCTGTACAACATGGCCGACGTCTTTTTTATCGGCCGCTGCGGCGACCGCTTCCAGCTTGCCGCCATATCCCTTGCCGGGCCGGTCTTCTCCGCGATCTCGGCCTTCAATACCCTCATCGGCTTCGGCGGCTGCACAGCCTGTTCGATCGCGCTCGGCGAAGGCAGGGGCGACCTCGTGAAAAAGTACAGTTCCTTTGCTCTTTACGCCTCTCTCGGACTCGGTGTGATCCTCGGGGCGGCGATCCTGTGCGGGATGGAGCCCCTGCTCGGAATGCTCGGCACCAACGCGGAAACAGCGGCCTATACCGCCGAGTATCTCAGGATCCTCGCGATCGGCGCGCCGTTCCTTATCACCGGCGGCGGGCTCGGGAATACCGTCCGTGCCGACGGGGACGTAAAAAGCGCCATGATCGCCTCCCTGACCGGGACTGTGCTGAACATCGCGCTCGATCCTCTGTTTATCGCCGTCTTTCACTGGGGCTGCGCCGGCGCGGCGCTGGCGACCGTGATAGGCAATATCGTCAGCATGCTGCTCCTTCTCCGCGCGGTGTCGAAAAAAACGAACTTTTCCCTGTCGCCGAAGGATCTTTCACTCCGGAAAGACGTCTCTTTGCATGTACTGGGTCTCGGCCTTCCGATGGCATCCAGCACGCTTCTTATGAGCTTCAGTTCCGCGATCTCCAACCGTCTTACCGTCTCCTACGGCAATGTTGCCGTCGCGTCGCGCAGTGTCGCCGGAAAAAGCGCCATGCTGATCCCGATGATTGTCATGGGCATCTGCATGGGCGTACAGCCCGCGATCTCCTACGCCTACGGCAGGCGGGACCTTGTCCGGCTCCGCCGGATCTCCCTCGGTGTCGGCGCTTTCGGCGTGAGCGCCGCGGCGCTGATGTCCGCCGCATTTTTCTTCTTCCGCGAAGGCTTTGTTTCCGCTTTCAGCCATGACGCGGAGATCATTTCCCTCGGAAAACATATGATGCTCGGCACACTTCTGGCGGTTCCTTTTGAGGGTGTCTATCACATGTGCTCGACTTATCTGCAGGCCACCGGCAAGGTAGCCTACGCGACGCTGACCTCGCTTCTGCAGAAAGGGCTTGTCTTCGTACCGGTGCTTCTTATCATGGAGCGTCTCTTCCGCCTTGACGGGATCGTCTTCGCAAACGCGGTCACGACCGTCATTTCCACGGCGATCGCCCTCCTGCTCTGCCGCAGCTGGAGCCGGCAGATCGCCCGGCAGACGCAGCCGCCGCACAGGCAGTAAGTCTCCGGTCCCGTTTTACGGGACGGTGCGTCAGCACCCGAGGATCTTTCTGCGCAGCTGCTCTTCGCCCGCCGCCGGACTGCGGTCATAAATACAGACCGCGTTCACGCCGGCGGCCTGTTCATAAAACGCCGGAAAAAGAAATCCCGCAACAGGCTCATCCAGCGAATAATCGGAGAAATACCGGCAGATGCTTACAATAAGGAAATTGTAGACAGACTCCGATCCGAGATAGCCGATCCCGTCACGCGCTTTGTCCTTCACGTCATAGCTGCCGAAGGTCACGAAGACCGCCATATCCGACGGATCCCGAAGAGACGAAGCGATCTGCTCATACAGCACTTCGAGCAGAAGATCGTTTTTGAGTTCGCAGTCCAATATCCCGCACAGCAGCTGATGGAAGCTGCCCTTTCCCATGGAGCCTTCCGGAAACAGAAAGCCCCTGAGCTGATGGTTCGTATCCCCGAACGGGACCGCCTTCGCCGCGGCGAGCACCTTTTCCCGTTCGGCAGGCGGCAGATTCAGAAAATTGACGTTGAAGGTATCCTCGATCTCCCCGTCTCTGTCAAGATAGCAGCCGGCAACGCGCATAAAACAGTTTCTGGCGGCGTTCATGCGCCTCGTCAGCGCCAGCATATCATCTCTGTCGATCGCAAACCGGTTCTTCATATCGATCTGTCTTCTCTCTCATCCGGCCGGCATAAGACCGGTCTTTGTTCACACCGATGCAAGGAAATCCAGGATCTTCTGCTCGACAGCCGGCTGGTAGAACGCGTCGTCGCCGTGCGATGCTCCCTGCAGTTCCAGATATTCCGCCCGCACACCTGCCGCCGTAAGTTTCTCATAAAAGCTGCGGCTCTGCGCGATATCGACGATTTGGTCCTCCGTTCCGTGCAGGATCATGAACGGCGGTGTCTTCGCGGAAATATAGGACGCCGCGCTCGCACAGGCCGCTTCCGCAGGCCCGTAATGGGCGCCCACGAAAGCTTCCGTCGTCCAGTACGGCAGATTTCCGCCGGTCCGCACGGGGTGCGGCGGAAACTGCGTAACGCCGTAGAAATCCACCACGCCGGCAACGTCGCTCGAATACTCAAGAAAATCGCCCTTTTCGAATTCCGCTCGCCCATTGGTCACGCCGGTAAGGGACGCGAGCGTGCCGCCCGCGCGTTCACCCATGATGAAAATGCGGGACGCATCCAGGCAAAACGCATCCGCATGTGCCCGCAGGTACCGGATGGCTTCTTTGCAGTCGATAAGCGGGTCCGGGAAACGATACTCCGAAGTAAGGCTGTACTCGATACTGGCCACGACGTAGCCCGCGCGGGCATATCCGACAAGCTGCGGGATCCAGACGGACCGGTCCGTGGTGTAGAATCCGCCGCCGCAGACCCAGACGATCCCGGGGC
>JAFOIS010000169.1 GCA_017420605.1 Lachnospiraceae bacterium
ACGGATGGTTCTCTTTGCCATATGCTCTCCTTATCAGATATTGTAATCAAATTGTATGCTGATCTCCGAAAAACCGCGGTTTGCAGCCACATAACGGCTGATCTTGTCATTGGCCGCGATCAGGTTTTCTTTTCTTTCGCTGCGCAGATACAGCATTTCCCGGTACTGGTCCCTTACTTTCCGTACCGGTGGGTACGCCGGCCCGATAAGGGACAGGCGGTTTGCGGGATCGATCATTCCGAGGAAGCGTACGAGATGCTCCATGGCCGTATGCAGCATCTCCTCATTTTCTCCGCTTCCGAGGACCGCGCACAGATGACCGCAGGGCGGATACCGAAGGAGCTTCCGGTACGCGATCTCCTCCCGGTAGAAGGATCTGTAATCCTGCGTGAGCGCGCAGCGCACCGCGTAATGTTCCGGCTCGTAGGTCTGAACGATCGCGGTGCCTTCCTCTCCGCTTCGCCCGGTCCGGCCGATCGCCTGCGCAAGCAGCGAATACGTGCGCTCCGCAGAGCGGAAGTCCGATTCGTTGAGCGAAAGGTCGGCCATCAGGATCCCGATCAGGGCCACGTTCGGAAAATCGTGTCCCTTGACGATCATCTGCGTTCCCAGAAGGACGTTCGCTCCTCCCTCCGCGAAGGAACGGAGGATCTCCGCGTGCCCGGCCTTTCCCGCCGTCGTATCCGCGTCCATGCGGGCGACCTTCGCCTGCGGGAAGTCCCTTTCAAGGAGCCTTTCGACCTGTTCGGTGCCGATCTTCATCCCGCCGACGGCCTTTGACCCGCAGGAGGGGCACACCTTCGCCTTCTCCGCCGTATAGCCGCAGTAATGGCAGCGCATCGTGCCGTCCGCGTGCTCCGTAAGAGAAACGTCGCAGTGCGGGCATTTTGCGACGTACCCGCAGCGGCGGCAGGAAATGAAACCGGCATAGCCCCGGCGGTTGAGGAACAGCATGACCTGCTTCCCGCCAAGGAGCGTGCGGTCGATCGCGCTGTGAAGGCTCCTGCTGAAGACCGACCGGTTTCCGGAAGCCAGTTCCTCTTTCATATCGACGCAGATCACATTCCTTGCGCCCGCGCCGTAACGTTCATTCAGTTCGACGAGCCCGTATTCGCCCGTTTCTGCACGCCGGTAGGCTTCGACCGAAGGGGTCGCCGATCCCATGAGGAAATATGCGCCTTCGATCGCCGCCCGCTTTTCGGCAGTCTCCCGCGCATGATACCTGGGAGTCAGTTCCGACCGGTAGGTATCTTCCTGCTCCTCGTCCATCACGATGAGGCGCAGATGCGGAAACGGCGTAAAGAGCGCGGAGCGCGGGCCGATCACGATATCCGTTTCACCGCATCTTGCCTTCCGGCAGAGCTCATATTTCTCGCCGTCGGAAAGCCGGGAATGCATGAAAGCGACCCGGTCGCCGAAACGGGCGGCAAAACGGCGTGCCGTCTGATAGGTGAGCGCGATCTCCGGGATCAGTACGATCGCCTGGCCGCCGGATCGGACCGCCTCCGCGATCAGTTCCATATATAAAAGCGTTTTCCCGCTGCCGGTAAGGCCGTGCAGGAGCACGGGTTTTCCTTCGCTGCGGAAAATACGGCGGATCGACGAAAGCGCGTCCGCCTGCGCCGCGGTCAGGACGGGACGCTTTCCGTCCGCTTCGGGAAGAGATATGATCTCCTTCGTTTTCCGGCGGGCGACTTTTTTTCCGGGGAGCACTGTCCGCAGAGCCGGCAGTATATCACAGGAATACTGTTCCGCCATCCAGGAGGCAAGCTGCACGAGCCTCGACTCGACCGCCTCTTCGTCCGTGACGACGGAAAGGATGTCCTTGAGTTTTTCCGGCTCCACATCCGACATTCCCGAGAGTGTGATCACGTAGCCTTTCTCGGTCTTCCCGTTTCTGCCGAACGGCACCGTTACGAGCGCGCCTGGAATGACAGACGGCGCAAGATTCTCCGGAACTCTATAGGTAAAGCTCCGTCTTACACCGCCGCCGCGCAGCTTGATCACAACTTCGGCGTACAGCAATACACACCTCCCCTAGTATACCTATCTTAAAAACATTACCACATAATGTGGTGTTTGACAATGACCGGCACTAATTATGCGATGGCCCGCGGGCCGACGGCCTCCGGCGCGTTTATAAACTATTAATACTTTTTATGTTTTCTTTTCCCTCCGGACACGGGATGGTCACATTTTCACGGTATCCTGAACACAGATAGTTGATCAACCACTCACTATCTCCCCCCTCATTTAAGCAAATGGAAAGAGGCCGCAAGGCCTCTTTTCCATTTCTATTCCGTATTCGGGGCAGCTTCGCCGCACTCTCCCGGCCTTTGCGCCTGATCGCCCGCCCTGTGATACCGCATAGGATCCGGTGTATCAGAAAAAAGAACCGGACCGCTTGCGCGATCCGGTATCCGGTATGCAGGAGAAGGGACTTGAACCCCCACTGTATTGCTACAACAGGCACCTGAAGCCTGCGCGTCTGCCTATTCCACCACTCCTGCATCGCGGCATTTCTGCCGACTTGCTTATATTACCCTCTTTTGGTGCGTTCGTCAACAGATTTTTTGCAAATCCGCGCCCGCTCCTATACCATCATCTGATAGATCTTCGTGCAGTCTTCCGCGTTCAGCGTCACGAATCCGGAGATGCTGCCGTCTCTTCCGTCGCCGTAGCAAAGGGACTCCACCAGCTTCGGTATATCTTCCTTTTTTGCGCCGAGTCCGGCAAAGTCAAGCGGCATACCGATCGAGCGCAGGAAGTTTTCCAGCGCCGCGATACCCGCAAGGGCCGTCTCTTCCGGATGATCGAAATCCATCTGGCATCCCCAGACCCTTACCGCGAGCTTCGCGAAACGCATGACGTCATGCTTATAAACGTATCTGAATACTGCCGGCATCGTCACGGCAAGTCCGGCCCCGTGCGCGCAGTCATATAACGCGGAAAGCTCGTGTTCGATATTATGGCTGTTCCAGTCCTGGCTTCTTCCGACCCCAACCGCGTTATTATGCGCCATCATGCCGGCCCACATGATATTCGCCCTGGCTTCATAGTTTTCCGGATCGGCGATCACCCTCGGTCCCTCGTGGATCATCGTCAGGAGCAGCGCTTCGATCAGCCGGTCCGTTACTTCGACGTCCTTCGTATTCGTCAGGTATCGTTCATGGAGATGCGCCATGATGTCCGTGATCCCTGCCGCCGTCTGATACGGAGGCAGCGTCATCGTAAGCGCGGGATTCAGGATACTGAACTTCGGCCGCAGCGCGTCGCTGCCCGCGCCTCTCTTAAACATGCCGTCTTCCCTGGTGATCACGGAATCGGGGCTTCCCTCGCTTCCCGCGGCCGCGATCGTAAGGATCGTGCCGACCGGCAATGCCTTTTCGATCTTCTTCCCGCTGTAGAAATCCCAGAAATCCCCGTCATAGAGGACGCCCGCGGCGATCGCCTTGGAAGAATCGATCGCGCTGCCGCCGCCGACGGCAAGAATGAAATCGATCCTCTCTTTTCTGCAGAGACTGATTCCTTCATAAACAAGCCCGCTGCGCGGATTGGGCCTTACGCCTCCGAGTTCCGCATAATATACTCCCTCGTTCTCCAGCGACTTCTTTACTCTGCCGATCAGTCCGGATCTGACCGCACTGCCGCCGCCGTAATGGATGAGGACCCGGCTCCCTCCGAACCTCTTCACCAGTTCTCCAGCGCGGTTTTCGGTGTCTTTCCCGAACATGAAGAACGACGGCGAATAAAAAGTGAAATTATCCATATGATCACCCTCCTTTACTGTTTAACACAGGGTCCTTTGTTTTGTGGCGCTCCGGAATCCGCACGGCGCCTTTGCGGCGGAACGCGGATCTATCCGGTATATCAGGCATATCCGGCCATAAGGCCGAATAGAAGTATGCCGCACGTCAGGATCAGATTGAGCAGCTGGAACCTCCAGGAATACCGGAACCATTCTCCGTAGCTTACGTCCGTAAGTCCGAGCGTGATAAGAAGTCCCGCGTTGGTTGGATAGATCACGTTGCTGAAGCCGTCTCCGAACGCAAACGCAAGGATCGCAAGCTGCATCGGGATACCGCACAGCTGCGAAAGCGGCGTGATGATCGGGATGAGAATCATCAGGACGGACGGCGCGATCGATACGAGACCGGCGGCAAAGCTCTTTGCCAGCCTGCCGGATCCCATCCCCGCGATCAGTACGGAAGAGATGCCCGCAGCAAGGAACGTCAGCGCGACGATGATCATCGTATAATCCTGCAGCGCCGGGATAAAACCGGAGCTCGACACCGTTTTCATCTGTTAAATAGAACGCGGTATCCGCAAGTGTCGGTTCTCGATCGCCAGGATCAATGAATTCTTCCGGCACCGGCTCGCTCGGCTCATAGCAGGTGCACAGGTCATACGGATCTTCCTTTTTTCTTTTTGCCATGTGTTCTCTCCTCTTTTTTTGTTTGGAACAAATCTGTTCCCGCATTAACCCCAATCTCTGGGGAATCCTTTGCAAGTACTCGACAGCAATTTCTTTAATAATTCTTTCAGCGACATTTCTTAAGCAAGATACGCCTATGGCAGCCAAAAACTCCGCTTTCCGTTTTTTCGTCATTCGCATTTGACCGTACTTGCTTAAAGCAAGATACGGCCAGCGAATACGAAAACTCCGAAATGAGTTTTGCGCCTCTCGGCCATCTCGTTGGGGATGACAGCTCCCCAATCCCTCGATCGGACAAATCTGGCGATTTACGTTTTGGCTCAAATTTCATTTTCGCAGCTGCAGCGAGCTGCCGAATTTCTGTTAGCGTGTAGAAACCCGAAATCGGGGGCAGACGTAAAATCGTATTCCCTCGTCAAGATCGCGTTCTGAAAGCCGCATGATCCCTGCGTTTCTCATGCTCTAAATGCTAACAGCTGGGATGATGCTGGGCTTAAAAAGTGGAATAATAGAAAGCCGAAATCGCGGGAAACATGAAATCGTATTACCCCGACATAACCGTGCAGTGGGAACCCGCATGATCGCTGCATTTTTTCATGCCTAAAGCGTGACGGCCGACCTCCGAAAACATTTTTATAAAAATCTCCCGAAAGGGCAGAATCTGTGTTAAAATGCTTCCACATTCATTGGGAGGTGGCGCGAATGGATCGTTATGAAAAAGCTCTCGCCCTTTGGCAGCGCAAACAGGTAAAAACGGATGCTGAGCTGGCCGAGGCACTGAACGGTCACAGCATTTCCTTTGCCTATCATTCCGGTAACCTGGAAAACGATCGTATCACCTACAACGACACACGCGAAATCTTCGATCACGACGGTGTGACCTCTTATACCGGCGATCTACGGACGCTGTTCGAGATCCGAAACGCAAAGGACGCCAATGAGCTGTTTTTACAGTCCTTCCGTGACAGGCGGCCTTTGGACGAAAGCCTTGTGAAGGAATTTCAAAAACGCCTCACGCTGAACACCTACGACACCCGCCGCTATGAACTGGGAGAACGCCCCGGCGAATATAAGCGCCATGACTATGTGACCGGCAGGAATGAGATCGGGGCCGCGCCCGAGGATGTGGCCGATGAAATGAACGAGCTGCTCGGCGAGCTGCATGATATTCCCGCCGACAAGCTGCTGCGCGCCGCGGCGTATTACCATGTCAAATTTGAGAACATCCATCCCTTCGCCGACGGGAACGGCCGGACCGGACGCCTGAGCATGAATTACTTTTTGGTCATGAACGGACACCCGCCGATCACGATCCATCAGGAGGACCGAAGGGACTACTATGCCGCGCTGGAGGCCTGGGACGAGTGTCAGAAGCTCGCGCCGATGGAGGCTTTCCTGCGCGTGCAGACGGTGAAGACCTGGGAGAAACAGATCGAACGCAGCGAACGCTCCGCGCAGCATGATGAGCCGTTGCTCTAAAGCTCCTGCTCATTTTTCATACGCACTTCTTCATGCTCCGGCTCTTGCAGCCGGAGCATTTTTTCGATGTTGGCCTTGACGGTCTGCAACTCCTTTTCGCGTTTTTGGCTCTCACGGTATTCTGTGTACCCGGCGTTTTTCGCGGAAGTCAGATCTTCGATCTCATCCTGGATTCGCATGTCAGTGGGAATCATTTTGACCCCGTTTTCTTTGAAATACCGCATCGATGCGTCATAAAGCATAAGCGCCGGACGGTTTTCCTCGTAAAACTTTCCAAAGAATAATTTTGTGTCCCAATCACTTTAAAATCATTCGAAGACGCACGAATGATTGCCGTGGCAGGACGCACTTTCTCGTTTTCAGAAGGGCAGCGAAATGCGAATGTGATATTCTCTGCCCACGATCGACAATGCCATGCCAGTTATTGCTTTTTTACTCCACATTCAGCTCCACGCATTGTTCCGCTATGCCGGACGTGCTGACCTTGACTTGGATCTTCCCCGCGCCGTCTCCCGCGCGGATCACAGCCAGCGCCTTGCCGTAATAGGTGGTGTGGGTCTTTTCGGTAAAGCACTCGCCCATGTTCGGCTTAGCGGAGCCGAGAGCCAGCAGGCTGCCCGCGCCGTTCACCGTCACGGTAACGGGTACATCCTCTGAGGATCTGGTGATCCCATCCCGGTCAGTGAGGTCGATCGCCAGATAGCAGAGATCCTGCCCGTCGGCGCGCAGTGCAGTCTTATCCGGACGGAGGCAAAGCACTGTCTCACCTTCCGCGGTGCGCATGGTCTCCCTTGCGATCTCCGCGCCCTTTGCGTCATAGCTGAT
>JAFOIS010000170.1 GCA_017420605.1 Lachnospiraceae bacterium
GGCGGTCGAGGGCCTCGCGCAGCGTATCGTGCGCGGCGACGTGCCGGACAACCTGAAGAATAAGCGCATTTTCGCGCTGGATATGGGTGCGCTGGTGGCCGGCGCGAAGTACCGCGGCGAATTCGAGGAGCGTCTTAAGGCGGTGCTCGAAGAAGTGCGCGCGTCCGAAGGCGAGATCATCCTCTTCATCGATGAGCTGCACCTCATCGTCGGCGCGGGCAAGACGGACGGCGCGATGGACGCCGGCAACATGCTCAAGCCCATGCTGGCGCGCGGCGAGCTGCACTGCATCGGCGCGACGACGCTGGACGAATACCGGAAATATATCGAAAAGGACGCGGCGCTGGCCCGCCGGTTCCAGCCGGTCATGGTGGACGAGCCGTCGGTGGAGGAGACCATCTCCATCCTCCGCGGTCTGAAGGAGCGCTATGAGGTCTATCACGGTGTCAAGATCATGGACGGCGCGCTCGTTGCGGCGGCGACGCTGAGCCAGCGTTACATTTCCGACCGGTTCCTGCCGGACAAGGCGATCGACCTCGTGGACGAGGCCTGCGCCCTGATCAAGACGGAACTCGATTCGCTGCCGACCGAGCTCGACGAGCTGCAGCGGAAGGTCATGCAGATGCAGATCGAGGAAGCGGCGCTGAAGAAGGAGACCGATCCGCTGAGCATGGAGCGCCTTGCCGACCTCCAGAAAGAACTGGCGGAGCGCAAGGATGAGTTCAACACGCGCAAGGCACAGTGGGAAAATGAGAAAAAAGCGGTCGAACAGCTCCAGACGTACCGGGAGCAGATCGAAGAACTGAACAAGGAGATCGAAGTCGCGAAACGCGAATACGACCTCAACCGTGCGGCGGAGCTGCAGTACGGCGAACTGCCGAAGGTGCAGAAGGCCCTCGCGGAAGCCGAAGAGACGGTGAAGGGCCGTGACCTTTCGCTCGTGCACGAGGCGGTCTCGGAGGACGAGATCGCGCGGATCGTATCCAAGTGGACCGGCATTCCGGTAAACAAGCTGACCGAAGGCGAGCGGCAGAAGATCCTGCACCTCGACGACGCGCTGCATGAGCGCGTGATCGGCCAGGACGAGGGCGTGACGAAGGTGACCGAAGCGATCCTCCGCTCCAAAGCGGGCATCAAGGATCCCTCGAAGCCGATCGGCTCGTTCCTGTTCCTCGGCCCGACGGGCGTCGGCAAGACCGAACTTGCGAAGGCTCTGGCTGCGAACCTCTTCGACGACGAGTCGAACATGGTGCGTATCGACATGAGCGAATACATGGAGAAGTTCTCCGTGTCCAGGCTCATCGGAGCGCCGCCCGGATACGTGGGCTACGACGAGGGCGGGCAGCTGACCGAAGCGGTCCGCAGGAAGCCGTTCTCCGTGGTCCTTTTCGATGAGATCGAGAAGGCGCATCCCGACGTTTTCAACGTGCTTCTGCAGGTGCTGGACGACGGGCGAATCACCGACAGCCAGGGACGGACCGTCGACTTCAAGAACACGATCCTTATCCTGACCTCCAACATCGGTTCGCAGTATCTGCTCGATGGGATCACCCCGGACGGCAGCATCAGCGCCGGCGCGCAGGAAATGGTGAACGCGGAGCTCCGCGCGAAGTTCCGTCCGGAATTCCTCAACCGGCTGGACGAGATCATTCTCTTCAAGCCGCTGACGAAGGAGAACATCACCGGCATCGTGGAACTGCAGATGAAGGACCTCAACCGGAGGATCGCGTCGCAGAACCTTTCGATCCGGCTTACGGACGAGGCGCGCAATTTCGTGATCGACCAGGCGTACGATCCGGTCTACGGCGCACGTCCGTTGAAGAGATATCTGCAGCGGAACGTCGAAACGCTCGCCGCGAAGTATATTCTCTCCGGCGAGGTGCACGAGGGCGATACGATCACGATCGACCTCGAAAACGGGGCGCTGACCGCAAGAAGATAAAGGACGGATCACCGTATTGACGCAGATTGGATTTGTGTGATAGTGTAACGATGCCCATAGGGCGAAGCACTGCTTAGAGCGGCAGGCGGTTGGCATTTCCTCCGAAAGGAGGTGATGCGCATGCGGATAACGATGCATTTCGGCAGAATTGTCGTGACGATTATCGTAAAACGCAACAACCGCCACTCGGCCAAGTGACGGTTGTTAAATCGACCTGAACTGTAAAGCCAACCGCTTGCCAGCAGTGCTTCTTTACATGTATTATGATAGTGCAGGCAATATGAATTGTCAAGGAAGGTCTCTATATGGACGCCTACACCGGTTTTGCCGAGGTCTACGACCTCTTTATGGATAACGTGCCCTACGATGAATGGGCGGACCGCCTTACGCGGAACTTTGCCGCGCAGGGCGTAGAAGAGGGACTTGTCTGTGAACTGGGCTGCGGCACCGGCCAGATGACGCGCCGCATGGCGGACCGCGGGTTTGACATGATCGGCATCGACGTATCGGAAGAGATGCTGGGCGCTGCGCAGGAAGCGGAAGAAGCGGCCGGAGGCGAAAGCGGCATATCACCGGATAGGAAGCCGGCCAATGCGCCGGCGCACCTACCGATCCTTTATCTTCTGCAGGATATCCGTGAATTTGAACTCTACGGCACGGTCCGCGCCGCCTTTTCCGTCTGCGGCACGCTGAACTATATCACTTCGCCGGAGGATCTGCTTACGGTCTTCCGTCTTGTCAACAATTATCTCGATCCGGGCGGCGTCTTTGTTTTCGACGTCCATACCCCGGCCTATTATGAAGAGATCGGTGATACGACGATCGCGGAAACGCGGGACGAGGCCGCATTTATCTGGGAAAATGAATACGATCCCGAAACACGGGAAGACGTCTATGAAATGACCTTCTTCATCCGTGACGATACGGCACGCTACCGCCGCATCGAAGAGACGCATGTGCAGCGCGGATGGACAGAGAAAGAGGTTCGGCGTATACTGGAAAAAAGCGGGCTCATTTTCATTTCCGCGGAAGACGCGGATACGGGAGAGGGCGCGGATGAAGACACGCAGACGCTTTGGATCGCCGCGCGCGAGTGCGGCAAGTAAAGTAAGAAGGCAACGACCCTGAGCGGAGAACTGCCGGGAAGAGCAGATAAGCAGCGGATCTGAGCGGAGAACTGCCGGGAAGAGCAGAAAGATAACGGATCTGAGCAGGGAGCGGGCCGGGATACGGCGGCTCACAAAGGCACGGAAAGGAAATAAAGACATGAAGAACGGATTCATCAAAGTGGCGGCGGTAACGCCGGACGTGCGGGTCGCGGACGTTGCGTTCAATACGCAAAAGACGATCGAAAAAGCCCGTGAGGCAGCGGAAAACGGCGCGAAGATCATTGTTTTTCCGGAACTCGGCCTGACCGGGTATGACTGCCGGGATCTCTTCCTGCAGCCGCTCCTTATCGACCGGGCGGAAGAAGCGCTCCTCCGTGTGGCGGAGGAAACGGAAGACCTCGATGCGCTGATCGTCGTCGGTCTGCCGTATGCCCTCGGCGGAAAGCTCTATGACGCGGCCGCGGTAGTGTCCGGCGGCGCGATCCTCGGTATCGTTCCGAAGACTTCCGTGCCGGTTCACGGCGAGCACGGGGAAGGAAGATCTTTCGTTTCCGGCCTTGACATGTCCGGCGTCATTGAAGATGACGAGGAAGA